>CAIKWV010000259.1 GCA_903831165.1 uncultured cyanobacterium | reverse complement strand
TGAATTCGGCCTGGTGCACCATGGCTTCTGCTGGGCCTTTCCGCGCCAGGGGGGCTGGAGCATCGGCGTCGGCACGTTCATCGGCCAGCAGGAGGCCGATTCGGAGGCGGTGCTGGCGGCCCTGTTGCCCAGCCTGGGCCTGCCCCCCGACGCCGGCCGCCGCCAGCACGGCCGGCTGCGCATCTGGGACGGTCACCATCCACTCCATGGCCGCGGCCCGGCCGCCGAGGGGCTGTTGGTGGCCGGGGATGCGGCCTCCCTGTGTGATCCCTTTCTGGCGGAGGGCCTGCGGCCGGCGTTGATGAGCGGCTGCCGGGCGGCTGAAGCCCTCGATGGCTGGCTGGCTGGCGACCCGGAGGCGCCGGTGCTGTACAGCCAGCGCCTGCGAGCCGATTGGGGCGATTCGATGGCCTGGGGCAAGCGCATCGCCCAGGTGTTCTACCGCTTGCCCAAGGTGGGCTATCAGCTGGGCATCAAGCGCCCCACCGCCCCCCAGCGGATCGCCCAGATTCTTTCAGGCGAAATGGGCTATGGCGACATCGCCCAGCGCGTGATCCGCCGGCTGATGTTTCAACGGGGCTGAACCCTTCCGCCTACATCCTCCTGGATGGGCGTTCGCGGCCAGAATCGCGGGGACCCCTGGCAAGCGTCCTCGGCCAGGGGTTTCGGCAAACAACCACTGCGCCACCCAGGCCCGGCTGCTGCTGCGTCAGCCCCTATGCCATGACCGCCAGTGCCACTCGGAAGCTTCAATGCCTGTGATGGAGACCACCGGCATTGCTCAGGACCCTGGAGCAACCCCAGCTCCGCCTCAGCCGCGATGGCTGGCCCAGCTCAGGCCGCGGCGGCCCTGATCCAACCAGGGGCGAAGGGCGCGGAGGGCTCAGTTGCGAATGCAATCCTTGAGATCGCGCAGGCGTTCGTCGATTGATCCCAGCAGCTCGATCGCAAACATCGGCGATTCCTGGACGGCGAACAGGAACTTCTCGCGGTTCATGACCAGCAGCCGGCAATCGGTCAGGGCCCGGGCATTGCCATAGCGGCGATGGTCGTGGGTGACCAGGGCACCGGCACCGAAGACATCGCCCGCCTGGATGGTTTCGTGGCCGGTGTCGCCGTTCCAGCTGAGCTCGACGGTGCCCTCCAGCAGGCCGAACATGCAATCACCCGGTTCGCCGGAACGGAAGATGACGTCCCCCGCCGTGATCGACTGCACTTCGCCCTTGCTGGCGAGGGCTCGCATGGTGTCGAGGGCATTCACAGCGGGTCCGGCTCCGGTCGGCTTCTCAGTGTGGCCGATCAGGGTTGCCCGCTGATGATCGACCGGTTAAGGCTCAGCGGCTGATGGCCAGGGCGGCTCCCAGGCCACCGCGCACATCTTCCGGAGCCAGACGGCCGTCCTTGTCAGTGTCGAGCGCATCGAAGACCGCATCGCTGCCCAGCCATTCCTCGCGGGTGATGCAGCCGTCGCCATCGAGGTCGTTGAGCAGGAAGATCTCATGCACCGCATGACCGAAGGCGGCACCGCCCTCCAGCTCGGCCAGCCGGTGGGCCAGCTGGGCCTCCAGGGTTTCGATCGCCTTGCAGAAGCCGCGGATGCCCTCATCGAGCTTCTCGGTGGCCATGGCATCGGCGGCCATCATGGTGCGGAAGGACGGTTCGTCGAGATGGATCTGTTCCTGGCTGGCAGCGGGGTCGAAGGCCTTGAGCTTGCGCTCCAGTTCGCCGTTGCTGGAGCGCAGCTGATCCATCAGGGCCGGGGAGATGGTCAGCAGGTCGCAACCGGCCAATTCGATGATCTCGTCGATGTTGCGGAAACTGGCCCCCATCACCTCGGTCTTATAGCCGTAGGTCTTGAAGTAGTTGAAGATCTGGGTGACCGAGACCACGCCGGGATCTTCAGCTCCGGGATAGCTGTCACGGCCGGTGGATTTCTTGTACCAGTCCAGGATGCGCCCCACGAACGGCGAGATCAGGGTGACGCCGGCCTCGGCGCAGGCCACGGCCTGGGCAAAACCGAACAGCAGGGTGAGATTGCAGTGGATGCCTTCTTGTTCCAGTTGCTGGGCGGCCTGGATCCCTTCCCAGGTGGAGGCGATCTTGATCAGCACCCGCTCGTTGCCGATGCCGGCGGCGTTGTAGAGGCCGATCAGCTTGCGCGCCTTGGCGATCGTGGCGGCGGTGTCGTAGCTGAGGCGGGCATCCACTTCGGTGGAGACCCGACCGGGCACGATCTTGAGGATCTCCTTGCCGAAGGTGACACTGATTTCATCGAGCGCTTCACTCACCACCGCGTCAGCTCCGGCCGCCTCGCCGATCGCTTGACGGGACTCCCGCAGCGATCGGTCGATCAGTTCCTGGTAGGTGGGAATCTGGGCTGCGGCCAGGATCAGCGAAGGGTTGGTGGTGGCATCGCGAGGGGTGAACTGCCGGATGGCATCGATGTCGCCGGTATCGGCCACCACCACGGTCATGGCGGCGAGTTGATCGAGCAGGTTGGCCATCAGGCAGGGGCTCGTGGTGGAGCGATTGTTGGGGTCACGCTAGCCAGAGCTGTCAGTGGCGCCGACAGCGGGGCGGTGCTGCTTGTGGGAATACGCACAGCCGATCAGGCTGCCGCTTTGGGCACCTTGTTGGCCACCGGCAGGCTGGGGGGGACCTTTTCGATCACCAGTAGGGCTTCGACGATCTGTTTGGCCACCGGCACGGCCACGGTCGAGCCGTAGGCGTTGCCGCCCTGGGGTTCGTCGACCACCACCAGCACCACATAGCGGGGGTTTTCCACCGGCAACACCGCCACGAAGCTGCAGATCCGCGCCCCGGGGATGTAGACGCCGTTGAGGGCCTTCTGAGCCGTGCCCGTCTTGCCGCCGATGCGATAGCCGGGAATCTGCAGGCCCTTGCCGCTGCCCTTTTGGACCACGGTCTCCATCCAGTTGATCACGATGCGCGTGATCTTGGGATCGAGCAGCTGGACGCCGCGGACGTCGCGTTCACCGGTGAGGGCATCGCCGGAGCGCAGGCCGCTGGTGATGTGGGGACTGACCAGCTTGCCGCCATTGGCCAGCATGGCGTGCAACTGCAGCAGCTTCAGCGGCGTCAGCGAGAAGCCCTGGCCAAAGGCGGCGGTGGCGGGTTCGATCGGGCTGCCGACGAATTCGTTCTTGCTCTTGAGCTGACCGGCCACGGCCCCTGGCAGATCGGTGTCGGGGACGTCGTCGATGCCGATCGTGTGCAGCCAGTGCCAGAAACGCTCGTGCTTGACGCGGCTCATGGCCTGCACCATGCCGACGTTGCTGGAGACCTGGAGCACGGTGGGGAAATCGATCACCCCGTGGGCGCTGTGGTCGTTGTTGAAGATCGGCCAGCCGCCGATGCTGAGCTGGCCGACGTCGTTGACGGTGCCGTGGGGGTCGATCGCCTTCTCCTGCAGGGCCATCGCCAGGTTGATCGGCTTGAAGGTGGAACCCGGTTCGTAGAGGTCCTGCACCGACCATTCTCGGAACAGCCCCGGGTTGTAGCTCCAGAAGCGGTTCGGGTCGTAGCTGGGGGTGGAGGCCAGGGCCAGCATCTCGCCGGTGCGGGCATCCATCACCAGGGCGGCACCGCGTTTGGCGTGCCACTGCTTGACCTGCCGGCTCAGGGCCTGCTGGGCCACCTGCTGCAGCCGGGCGTCCAGGGTGAGCTGCAGACGCAGGTCATCGCCGAACAGGGAGCCGGCCTGGATGCCATCGGGCAGAGGCGTGCCATCGGCACCGCGACGCATGGTGAAGGTGGTTTCCTGGCGCAGCAGATCGCGGTTGCGGCTCTGTTCCAGTCCCGCCTGGGGCACCCGTTCCAGATTGAGAAAGCCGACGACGTTGGCGAACAGCTGGCCCTGGGGATAGAGGCGCTGGGGGTAGCCCTCCAGGTCCAGGCCGCTGATGCCCAGCTCCCGGACCCGCTGGGCCGTGTCGGGGTCCAGACCGGTGGCGAGTTTGACGCCACTTTTGCGATTGCCGATGGTCTTCAGCAGCTCCTCCTTGGGGCGGGCCAGCACCACCGCCAAGCGCTCCACCACGTCCTCGGGGCTCCGCACCGCCTGGGGGGCATCTCCGGGAAGATTGAAATAGCGCGGGTGGACCCAGAGCGTGAACCGTTCTTCGTCCAGGGCCACCAGTTGCCCCATCCGGTCGACGATGGTGCGCCGCAGGCCGAGGGGGGTGACCGCGTGGGTCTGGATCGCCCGAGCCCGGGCCTGCAGGCGCTGGCCATCCACCACCTGCAGCCAGGCCAGCCTCACACCCAGCCCTGCCAGGGCTGCCGAGAGCACCAGGTAGACCGCCAGCATTCGCCGGCCTGACAGGGGTTTGATCTCAACGACCTGATGCCGGCGACCGGTTGGGGCATGGCCAACACTCAAGGGGATGCCCCCTTTGCGGGGGCCGCTGGGCGGGTGCCGTCGGGTTGAGGCGCGGGCCATTCAGTACCCCGCTGGGATCTGCTGCTGCTGGATGACGGCGAAAACAGGCGAGGTCGTGGTGGGGGCCAGGGCCTGGGGCTCGGGCAGATGGATGAGCTTGGTGCTGCTCGTCGGGACGAGTTCACCGGGTTTTCGCATCGCACCGAGATGGTGTTGTTCGAGCAGGGCGGAGGATTCCTGCAGGCGGTGCTCGAGAGCCTTGGCCGTTTCCAGTTCGGAATAGCTGTGCCCCCACTGGTTCTGCCAGTGCAAGGTGAGGGCGCTGAGGGCGATCACCGACAGACCGAGCCCGGCCAGGGCCCCGCTGCTGATGCGGTGCAGGCCGGCCAGCCATGGGGACTGGCGCTCGATCCGGCGGGCGGAGAGGGATCCCTCGATCAACCGCAGGGATCGGGATTCCTGCCTGGACCCAGGGGACTGGCGGGAGGGACTGGCGACGGAGGCGACCAAGGCTGCCGGTGACAACACTGCGCAAGTGAACCACCCCGGTCCAGACCCCGCAAGCGGCCGTTCACCCTCAGCCGGCCAGGACGAGCAGGTTGAGGAAGGTGAGGCTGTTCCAGAGGGCATGCATCAGCACCGATGCCCCCAGTCGTCCACTGCGCCAGCGCAGCCAGCCGAGCCCGATGCCCAGCACGAACAGGGGCACCAGCTCGCTGAGGCTCAGATGGGCAAGCGCAAACACAGCCGCACTGATCAGCACCGCGGCGCCACCACCCCAGCGGCTGCCGAGGACGGGCAGCAGCACGCCCCGGAACAACGTCTCCTCAAACAGTGGGGCCAGCACGATCGCCGTCAGGGCGAAGCAGGCGAGCGCGCGCGGATCCGGGCTGGTCAGGACCAGCTCCAGCATCGGATTGCTGCCGCCGGGATCCTTCCAGAAATGATCGATCAGCCAGCCGCACAGGGAGACAGCCGGTAGGACCATCAACACCAATCCGGCCGCCGGCCCGAGGCTGGAGCGCCAGGGTTGCCAGCGCCATTGCAGCCAACCCTGGCTCGGTCGATCCCCCCGCCCCTGCAGCATCCAGACCAGGATCAACAGCGGCGCCACCATCAGCGCCAGATAGAGCACCAGCACCTCCAGCCCCTGGGCTAGGCCCGCATCGACGGGCAGCCGGGCCACCCGGGCGGTCAAGGGCTGCTGGAGCAACTGGGGCAGGACCACCTCCCCCAGCAGCACGAAGCCTCCGGCCACCAGCAGGGTGACATCGACCAGGCTCAGCGGTGGCCCGATCAGGGGGGGGGCCTGGGGCAGGCGCTGGCGCCAGCCCAGCCAGGCCAGGCGCAGCAACAGGCCGCTGCCCAGCAGCAACAGCAGTAGCGGCAGCACGCTCACCCCGACCAGCTGCACCAGCAGGCGCCGCCGCCAGCGGTTGGCCGGACAGGCACTGTCGGGGAGCCCGAGCTGCTCGCAGCTCAGCTGGGCCACCAGGGTCGGGGCTCGCCAGGGCTTGAGCCAGCGTTCCAGTTCGGCGGCGTTGGACTGCCTGCCTTCGCTGAGGGCCTGCAGCAGGGGCCTTCGCGGGGCATCCACCATCTCGGTGAGTCGCCCCAGTTCGCCGGCCACCAGCAGGGGCTGGCTACCCCGTTGCAGCAGGGCCAGTTCCAGCCGTTGCAGGACCGGGGCCGGCAGGGCTGAAGCGTCGATCTGTCGCTTCATCTCCCGCGCCAGTTCGGCCCGCGGATCCTTGCCCACCAGGGGCTCCTGCAGGGCGGGGGGCAGCAGATCGCCGGCGAGGGCGGTCAACTCCAGCTGCCGCAGATTCAGGGCATCGCCGACGGAGGGACGGCTGAGGCTCTCCACCAGACCCTGGTACCAGAGCAGCAGGCTGAGCGAAAGACTGAGCAGCGCCAGCAGCACCTTCCAGCCGGGTTCCGCACCACGGGCTGGGGCTGGGGGGGGACTGGCAGGCAAGCGGGACCCTCATCGGGATGGAGCGTCTCCGATTCTCCCTGGCGGCCCCTTCAGCCGGTCCCGCCCCAGCTGAAAGGGGGCGGCAAAGGCCGCTCCCATACGATGGCCCTCCTGCGGCGCAAGGCCTGTGCCCCTTCGCATCGTGCTGGTCCGCCACGGGCTGAGCAGCTTCAACCTGGAACAGCGTTTTCAGGGTCGGGATGATCTGTCCTCGCTGATCGAGGAGGGGGCCCGCCAGGCGCGAGCCACCGGCAGTGCCCTGGCGGATCTGCCGCTGACCGCCGCCTACAGCTCACCGCTGAGCCGCGCCCGGGACACGACGGCGCTGGTGCTGGAGCGCCAGCCTGAGCCGCTGCAGCCCCGCTTCGATGACGACCTGCTGGAGATTGACCTGGCTCCCTGGAGCGGGCTGCAGCGCAGCGAGGTGCGGCACAACGATCCGGAGCAGGAACGCATCTGGCGGCAGGCGCCCGACACCCTGGAATTGCGCAGGAAGGATGGCACCCCCTATCGGCCCCTGCCCGAGCTGATGGAGCAGGCCCAGCGCTTCCTGGACAGGCTGCTGGACCTCCATGGCGCCGCGCTTGAGCGAAGCGGCCAGGCCACCGTGCTGGTGGTGGCCCATAACGCCATCCTGCGCTGCCTGGTGCTGGCGGCCCTGGGCTTGCCCGCCAGCGCTTTCCGGCGGTTGCGGCTCGATAACGCCTCCATCTCGGTGCTCAACCTCGAACGGGATGGCCATGGCCGCTGCCAGGTCCAGATCGAGTCGCTGAACGGCACCTCGCACCTGGGTGAGCCCCTGCCCCCGGCCGGCGCCGGTCCTCGGCTGCTGCTGGTCCGCCATGGCGAGACGGACTGGAACCGGGAAGGGCGCTTCCAGGGGCAGATCGATATTCCGCTCAATGCCAATGGCCTGGCCCAGGCGGAGGCGGCCCGTGCCTTCCTGGCCGCCGTGCCGATGCAGCGGGCCTACACCAGTTCGATGGCCCGCCCCCGCCAGACGGCCGAACGGATCCTGCTGGACCATCCCGGCGTCCCCCTGACCAGCACCACCGGCTTGCTGGAGATCGGCCATGGTCTGTGGGAGGGCCGGCTCGAACAGGAGATCGCCGAGACCTGGCCCGAGTTGCTCGGCGACTGGAAACGCGAGCCGCACACGGTGCAGATGCCCCAGGGGGAGACCGTCCAGAACGTCTGGGATCGCTCCCTGGCCACCTGGCAGCGGATCGCCTGCAGCCTTGATCCCACGGAGACGGCCCTGGTGGTGGCCCATGACGCCGTCAACAAGACGATCCTCTGCGCCCTGCTGGGTCTGGGGCCGGAGGCCATCTGGTCGATCAAGCAGGGCAATGGCGGCGTCACGGTCGTCGATTACCCGAACGGCGCCGAGGCGATGCCGGTGCTCACCTGCATGAACCTGACGTCCCACCTCGGTGGCGTGCTCGATCGCACCGCCGCCGGAGCGCTGTGAGCGCGGCCACCCCCTGGCGCCTGCTGCGGGGGGTGAACCTGCTGGAGGGGCCCGGAAAACCGTCGCGTCGGGCCGATGTGGCGTTCAGGGGAGCCGTCCTGGAGTGGATGGCGCCGTCCTCGGCGGACGGGACGGCCGGTGGTGCCAACCGGGAGCAGGGGCGTGTTTCACCCGATGCAGCCGCCAGCGCTCAGGCTGGGGGGCGAGCTGACCCGGGGCTCAGCGCCGGCCCGGACGAAACCACAGGACTCGGGCGGACCCTTGGCGAACCTGCCGCTGCAGGGGCACTCCCTCCGCTCCAGGCCCTTGATTCCGCCGAGGCGGTGGATGGCTCAGGCCTCTGGCTGGGGCCGCCGCTGGTGGATCCCCACAGCTGCCTGGCGGATCCCTTGCTGGGTCGGGCTGAAAGCCTTGCCAGCCTGGCGGCCGCGGCCAGTGCCGGGGGGTACGGCACGGTGGCCCTGCTGCCCTGGGCGTCCGATTGGCGTGATCGGCCGGAGCGGCTGGAGCTGCGTTGGCCGGCCCCCCTGGAGCTGTTGCTCTGGGGCAGCTTCAGCCAGGACGGCGGCGATCAGGAGCTGGCCCGCCATGGCGATCAGATCGCTGCCGGCGCCATCGGTCTGGCCTGCGGCGACCAGTTGCCCCCCCTGTCGCTGCTGGAGCGGGGCCTGCGGCTGGAGGAGCTGGGCGATCGCCCCGTGCTGTTGCCGCCCCGGGATGGTTCGCTCTGTCAGCAGGGCTTCGTGCGCGAGCGGGTGGAGGCCCTGCGGGCCGGCTGGCCGTTGGATCCAGCCGCCAGCGAGAGCCTGCCGCTGGAGTTGCTCCTGGGGCTGGCTGAGCTGCTGCCGGCAGCGTCGCTGCGGCTGATGAACATCTCCACCCGCGAAGCGGCGGCGCGGCTGGCCCGCCACCCCGCACCGCCGCCGGCCAGTGTCCACTGGTGGCATCTGGTCGCCGACAGTGGCCGGCTTGACCCGGCCGATGGCGGTTGGCGCACCATTCCCTCCCTGGGCGGCCCCCAGGACCGGCAGGCCTTGATCAAGGCCCTGGCCGATGGGCTGATTCAGGCGGTGGCGGTTCATCACCAGGCCCTCGACAGCGAGGAACAGCTGCTGCCCCTCGACCAGCGCCGCCCCGGCCTGGCGGGCCATGGTCAGGTGCTGCCCCGGCTGTGGCAGGCGCTGGTGGTGGAGAACGGCTGGCGTCCCGAGCAGCTCTGGCAGGCTCTCTGCTGGGGGCCGGCCGAGTTTCTGGGGCTCAGGCCCACCAGCCTGCAGGCCCCCGGTCGGCGCTGGATCCTGTTCGATCCCACGGCCCCGATCGCAGCCGAAGATGGCCGGAGTGGATCCCTTGCGGCCAATCCTCCCTGTGCCCTCGACAGCGGCCAGGGGGCCCTGGTGGGCTCAGGCCTCAGGGGGCCTGAGGGCTGGTGGGCGCCAGGCTTCCCCAGGTCTTGATCGGGAAGAAGCGCCAGAAGGCCCGGCCGATGATCTCGCGCTGGGGCAGGAAATGGCCTCCGGGCCAGAAACGTCCATCCCAGCTGTTGCCGCGGTTATCCCCGAGCACCAGCACGTGACCGGGGGGCACCACCGCATCCAGGGTGCGGCAGGGCCCCAGGCCGCGGTTGTCGACGGGGCAATAGTTCTTGACGTAGGGCTCCAGGAGGGCGCGGCCATCGATCTGGACCCGTCCCCTGGGATCGACGACGACGTGGTCCCCCGGCACGGCGATCACGCGCTTGATGAAGGCATCGCAGGCCGGTTGCTGCACGTCCGGCAGGGCCCCGATCAGGGGCAGATTGACCAGCAGGCATTGCAGCGGACCGGCACCACCGCCCTGGCTGATCAGCACCGGGTCAAAGTGATGGGGAGCGTGGAACACCACGATCTCGCCCCGCCTGGGTGCCCGGCTGCGATAGGAGAGCTTCTCCACCAGCAGCCGGTCCTGGATCTGCAGGCCGGGCAGCATCGAGCCGGAGGGGATGTAGCGGGCTTCCAGCAGGAATTGGCGGATGCCGAGGGCCACCGCCAGGGTGATCACCACGCTGCGCCAGAAGACCCAGGGGCTCTCCTCGCTGCGGTTATGACCGGTTGGGCCCGGCTTCGTGGTGCCGTCCTCGCTGTGGGGTTCCGTGGGACTCAAGGCATTCGTGCGGCAGGGACCGTCATCGGCAGGCAGATTAGGCACGCATCCGCCGGTCGCGTTCCCGATGGCACGCCCTCGCTGGCATCAGGCCCTGCCCAGGCCCGGAAACCGCCTGGGGCGCAACTGGGACCGGTTCGTGGCGATCTGGGCCGCGGTCAATCTGGTCTGGGTCGGCTTCGATCTCACCTACGTGCCGCTGCGCACCTTCTGGCTGCAGCGCAACCTCTATCCGATCCCGTCGGTGCCACTGGTGCTGCCGCTGCAGGTCATTCCCGACCTCACCCCCTGGGTCGATCCGATCAAGGGCATCGAGCCCCACCGTGAGACCGAGGCCTACCGGCGCGCCTTCGAGCAGCTCGACACCGCCCTGCAGCAGCATCCCGCCGGCCAGCCGTTGTCCCCTGCCCTGGTGCGGCTGTTGCAGCGCCAGGTGCAGCTCACCGGCCAGTTGATCGACAGCAATCCGTTCGAGGCCACGGGCGCCTCAGGCAC
>CAIKWV010000258.1 GCA_903831165.1 uncultured cyanobacterium | reverse complement strand
GACATCGAGCAGGGCGCCGCGTTCGCCCAGGCCCAGGCCACGGCGCAACAGCTGGCTGCGCTGGCGCAACAGGCGGCCATAGCGGCTCAGCAGGGCGCCGTAGACCGGCTCCAGTTGCAGCACCACCCGATCCAGCCATTGGCGGCGCAGGGCCGGTTCGCCGCGCACCAGCTCCAGGTCCAGGGCGCTGAAGCCGACGCAGCGCAGCGGACCGATTAGGTCCAGCTGGCGCTCCAGCAGCTTGTCGTTGCGCAGGGCCTGGCGCCCGCCTCGGCCGCGCAGCCGCAGCTCCAGGCTGTCCCCCTCGCCGGTGATCGCCCGCAGCCGGCTGGTGGGTTGGCCGTGGCTGATCAGATCCCGGTCGCTGGCGCAGCGGTGGGAGCGCAGGCTGGTGAGCAGTTCCACCGCCTCCAGCAGATTCGACTTGCCGGCCCCGTTGGCGCCGATCACCAGCAGCCTGGGGGCGTCCAGGGTCAGCTGCAGTCCGGCCAGATTGCGGAAGTGCAGCAGCTCCAGGCGGTGCAGCCGGATGGTTCTGGGGCGATCAGCGGCTAAGGTACCGCTGACAGGTGTGGCCGCCGGCGTCACGGTCTTCCGGATGGGTTTTCATCCGTCGAGATCGACTCCCTGGCTCCCCTGGTGTTGGGCATGTAGCTCAGTTGGATAGAGCGTCAGATTCCGGTTCTGAAAGTCGGGGGTTCGAGTCCCTCCATGCTCGTTGTTCTTCCACCGCCGGAACGGGGAAGATGATGGTCTCCATCAAGGCCTCGGCAGGAAGCCGATGCCGAACTGGTTCGGCGTGGTTGTGCGACCACGAAGGCTCGTTGGCAGATGCCACCCGCAGCCCGTTTTGTTCGAACAGGGCTGACAGGCACAAGTCCGCTGCCCAGCGAGATTTCAGAGTGATCGTGTCGGCAGCGACCCCAGTCATGGCCGGCGCTTGAGCTGTTTTGCGCTGATCACCCAGATCCATCCGCAGCGGGAGCCGCGGGAATCCCCCCAGCGTGCGGAGCCCCAGAGGGCACTCCCCTCGAGCCAGGGGCTCGGGGCTGATGGGGCCTGCTGGGGCACCAAGGTTGTCGTTGTGCAGCTGAACTGGCCTGGCCCGGCCTTCAAGATTCAGGCATGGCGGGGCCAGCCTGATTCCGGACTGGACCGCTTGGCCAGCGCCCCTTTCCCCGATTGAGATTCGGGGATCTCCGCTCCCCACACTGCTGGCGGATCAATGACGACCTGGAGGTGGTGTGGGCTGAGGCTTCTGCCGGGGGGGACACGGCCCGAGCTGGGGCGAGCGGCTTCCAGCCTGGCAAGCACCGAGTGGATGGGCTGCCAAGCGCCGCTGGGGATCCCTGTGGTTTTCAGGACCAAGGCTGGAGCTGGCTTCAGCGGCCACCGCTGCGCTGTCACCGCTGCGCTGCCCCCGCTGCGCGGCCAGGTGGGCGCTGGCGAGTCCGGTGACGTGACCCACAGCACCGAGGCCCTGGCCTGAGACGGATCGGGATCGGCTTCCGGACGGCTACCCGCTCCCGCTGATCCCGCTTGGGCGAAGCGTGGATGGCTGGGGCTGGGGCCCCCTTCAGGGCTCCCTCAGGTTGAGGCCCATGGCCCGGATGCCCCCTGGATCGACCACGAAGCCGGCCTTGGTGACGGCCCGCAGGGCCTCCGGGGGGGCGGCCAACGAGACGCTGCAGCCCCCCATCTCCCGCCGCAGACGGCTCAAGGCCGCCTGGACGAGAGCCTGGATCACCTCCTCGCGGGCATCGTCGTCGGGATCGGCCAGCAGATCCCAGAGGTTGGCATTCAGGGCCTGGTCGCTGGTCGCTCGCACGAAGCCCACCAGCCGGTCCCGCTCATTGCGGATCGACAGGTGCCAGGCGCTGCGCTCCAGCACCAGCGCCCAGCGATGGCCTCCCCGGGGACTGTCGCCGCACTGCAGCAGCAGCTGATCCAACTCATCGGCGTCCCAGGTCGCCTGCTGGAGCAACTGATAGCCCTCCCGCAGGCGGGGCTGGGGAGGTTGGCTGCGGAAAGGAATCACCAGGGACAGGCTCGGGCCGGGCAGTAGGGGGATGGGGCTCAGCCGGTGTTGCGCATGCCGGCGGCGATGCCGTTGATCGTCAGCAGGGCACCCTGGAGCAGGTCGCTGCGGCTGTAGGTGCGGCCATCGCTGGCCTTGCCGGACCCTTCGCTCATCGGCGGCTGGCGGTTCTGGTCCCGCAGCAGGCGCAGCAGGGCCACCTGCAGATAGCCGAGCGGAATGATCGTGCGGTTGCGCAGTTCCACCGAAAGCTGCAGG
>CAIKWV010000257.1 GCA_903831165.1 uncultured cyanobacterium | reverse complement strand
GTGAGCCAGCCACCCAGTGCCAGATAGGCGGTGGGGAAGAGCAGCAGACCGGACCAGCCCACAAAAACGAAGCGGTCGCGCTTGAGCCAGTCATCGAGGATGTCGAACCATCCGCGAGCGGCAGGAGCGCGCCCAACTGCGATCGTCATGAGAGTGCTTAACGATGCGTTACATGGCCACTGTACGGGTCGCGAGCCATCGGTGCGGACTCCCCCCAGCCCGGACCCAAAGGAATGAGTAAAAGTGCCTACGGCGAACCCGCTGTCGGCACCGATTCGCCAGAGTGGGCACCACAGCGCCGTCTCCTGCCGGCGACCGCATCCCCACCCCAGCAACCATGTACGTCGTCGAGCTCTCCCTCCGGCTCAGCCCCATGCCCGTTGCCGTGGAGCGCAAGGAGCTCGAAGCGGCCCAGGCGCTCTACGGCGAAGTGCGCCAGGCCCTGGAGAACGGCCACCCCAAGATTCTTGACCTCAGCTGCGAAAAGGACGAGCACAAGCGGGTGAGCCTGCTCAGCAGCGAGATCCTCGCGGTGCAGACCTACGAGAAGTCCGCCAGCGGCGGCGGTGGCAAGCGGCCTGGCTTCAGCTTCGACAGCTGATGACGCTCCAACCCCTGGCCCCAGGGGCCGCCACCAGCGCCCTGCCGCCGTTGGCGGTGCAGGGCCTGGCCTTTTCCTGGCCCGGAGGCAAACAGGCCCTGCAGGGTTGTGAGCTGCAGATTCCCCGCCCCGGGCTGTGGATGCTGGTGGGCAGCAACGGCAGCGGCAAAAGCACCCTGCTGCGGCTGATCGCCGGCCTGCTGCAACCCTGCGGCGGAGCGATCCACACCGGACTCAAGCCGGCCCTGGTGTTCCAGAACCCCGACCACCAGCTGCTGCTGCCCAGCTGCGCCAGCGATCTGCAGCTGGGTCTACCGCCGGGGCTGCCCGCCGCCCAACGCCTGGCCCGGGTGGAGATGGCCCTGGAGCAGGTGGGATTGGCCGGCCTGGGCGGACGGCCAATCCACACCCTCAGCGGCGGCCAGAAGCAACGGCTGGCGATCGCCGGAGCCCTGGCCACCGACGCCCAACTGCTGCTGCTCGACGAACCCACCGCCCTGCTCGATCCCACCAGCCAGCAGGAGGTGATCCAGCTGATCCGCCGGCTCTGCAGCCGCGAGCAGGCACCGCTCACGGCCCTGTGGATCACCCACCGACTGGAGGAACTGGACCACTGCGATGGCGCCGCCCGCATGGCGGCCGGTCGGATCGGCCCCTGGCAGAGCGGCGCCGCTTTACGGGTCGGCCTCACCCCCTTGCCCGGTGGACGGGCTGAAAGGTAGGGTCTCAAGCGATCCGGTCACGCCGGCTCATTCCTCGGTAGCTCAGTGGTAGAGCGGTCGGCTGTTAACCGATTGGTCGCAGGTTCGAATCCCGCCCGGGGAGTTTCATCCACAAGTCGCTGCCACAGCGGCTTGTGACGTGTTGGCCACCGTCCTGCCACGGGGTTGCGCTGGTCTCCGCGGCTGCGTCTGCGTTGGGTTGAGATCGTTTCCGAGATCCCCGGGGCCTGACAGCCGTTCAGGGCCGCATCCTGCTGGCTTGCGAGCCTTCGGTTCAGGCGGCGGCACAGACGCCTGCTCGCGCATCAGGCTGTGTGCCGGGCAGGCTGTGGACGCAGAACCAGGTCATCCAGTCCCTGTCGTGCCCCAGGCTGATCGCCGAGACAGCCGCGCCGAGGGGAAGCGTGCCGGCAGGGATCCCCGGGGCCTGGGGCCAACCGGTCGAAAAGCTCTCAAAGCGGTGCAGCCGATGCGTTGGCCAGCCCAGCCAGAATCCTGCTGCTCCGCTGCTCCGACCCCCGCTGGGGCCAGGCTCGCCGATTCAGGGCGATCAACCCTCGGTCGGCGACGAAACGGCTGCCGCCAGCTCGCCCCCGCGGCGCCGCGACGGCCCTGGCCAGCCGGAACCGAGGCCAAACGGCCAACCAATGCAACAAATCCAGCCGAAAAAAAGCTGAAGATTTTCGCCGCATCCGCTGCGGAAAGCCCCTGGTTTTTGCAGTCTTGGCAAGGCATCTGGGCGCCCGATCCCGCTAGAGACCGTGGCGAGGGCCCGCCCCCGAGCGCGATCGGCACCGCCGAACAGGAAGCGGTGGGGGGCAAAAACCAAGAGAATGCCCCCTGTTCCGTTGTCGCGGTCGGGAACACCGCGGCCTGGGAGCCACATCCAAGCGCTCCCTGCGTATCCGCCGCCCGCCCATGAAGCCCTGCATCCTGCTGATCGAAGACGACGGCGACATGCGCGAGCTGGTGGCCGGGCACCTGGAACACGGCGGCTTCGACGTGCAGCGGGCCGATGACGGCATCAAGGGCCAGGCCCTGGCTCTGCAGTACGGACCGGATGTGATCCTGCTGGATCTGATGCTGCCCAAGGTGGATGGGCTCACCCTCTGCCAGCGGCTGCGACGGGACGAGCGCACCGCCAAGATCCCGATCCTGATGCTGACGGCCCTGGGCAGCACCAAGGACAAGGTCAGCGGCTTCAACTCCGGCGCCGACGACTATCTGGCCAAGCCCTTCGATCTCGAGGAGCTGATGG
>CAIKWV010000256.1 GCA_903831165.1 uncultured cyanobacterium | reverse complement strand
TCAGATCGACGATCATCACGTTCTCGGCCCGGTCCTTGGGATCGCAGACCAGGGCGGCGGCGGAGTCGGCATCGGCCCGCGGATCGGCGCTGCGAGGGCGGGTGCCCTTGATCGGTCGGGTCTCAATGCCGCCGTCGGCGTCGAGCCGCAGAAAGCGCTCGGGTGAGGCCGAGATCAGGGCCTCCTCGCCCGCCACCGCCAGGCCGCTGAACGGGGCCGGACAGTACCGGCGCAGCCGTCCATGCAGGGCCAGCAGATCGGCCGGCCGCGGCAGCAGGGTCTCGCAGCAGGCGGTGAGGTTGGCCTGGAACAGATCGCCACTGGCGATGCGCTGCTGCAGCTGGCTCACCTGCTGGGCGAACCGGTCGGCGGGGGTGTGCCAGTGCCAGGCCGCCAGCGCGATCGGTTCCAGGTGTCCGGGGTCCTGGGCGTCGCTGGCGGCTGGTGCCAGCTCGGCCAGCAGGCGCCGCATCGCCTCCAGGCGGGCCGGATCCTGCCCCTCCAGCCAGCAGCGCCGCTCCAGCCGATCGAAGTGCAGCAGCGGATCGTGGTGGGCGGCCCAGAGGCTGGCCATGTCCGAGGCCTGCCAGTGCTCGCCCGGCTCCACCCAGGCGCCCGCCTCGTAGCCCAGCCAGCCCAGCCAGGGACCGCCCCGGGCGGCCATCCGCTCCAGGGCCCGAAAGGGGTCCTCGGCGCCGGGGCTGCCCGGCAGGCCCCGGCAGCAGATCAGCTCCAGGGGCTGAAGACCCAGCACGCTGCGCCGCCCCAGGCGGCTGCCGTCGCCATCGAGGAACATCAGGCCCTCGGGTCCGAGGGCGGCGGCCAGGGCCCGGGTTAGATCCCAGGGGTCGCGCCAGGGCAGTTCGCAGTGCCGGCGGTCGCTCATCCGGCCCGGTCGCTGGCCAGATCGGGCCGGCCGGCCTCGCGCAGGGCGGCGTCGCGGATGCGGCAGCTGTCGCACACTCCGCAGGGCCGCTCTCCCCCCTGATAGCAGCTCCAGGTGGCGGCCACCGGCACCCCCAGCCGCAGGGCCTGCTGCACGATCTCGGTCTTGGTGGCGTTCACCAGGGGGGCCCAGAGCCTGGGGCCATGGCCCTCGCGGCCGGCCTTGCTGGCCAGGTCCGCCAGGGTCTGGAACGCCTCCAGGTAGTCGGGGCGGCAATCGGGATAGCCGGAATAGTCGATCGCATTCACCCCCAGCACGATCCGCTCTGCGCCGCGGGCTTCGGCCAGGCTCAGGGCCAGGGCGATGAACACCGTGTTGCGCGCCGGCACGTAGGTGCTGGGAATCACATCCGCCTGCACGCCGCCGGTGGGCACGGCGAGGGCGGCATCGGTCAGGGATGAACCGCCCCAGGCGGCCAGGTCGACCGCCAGCTCGTGGTGCTCCGCCAGCCCCAGGGCCGGGGCCAGGCCCCGGGCGGCCTCCAGTTCACGCCGGTGCCGCTGGCCGTAATCCAAGGACAGGCCGATGACCTGGTAGCCCGCCTCCAGGGCCAGGGCGGCGGCGGTGGCGGAATCGAGTCCCCCGGAGAGCAGGGCGATCGCCGTGGGCACTGTGGACATCATTCCTCCATTCTGGAAGGCAGGTCGACGCCGGCGACGGCCCTGGCCAAGATGCAGCGGGTGCCGGCTCCGCCCTGCTTCGTCTCCCCCTGCCTGATCGCCATGCTCCCTGTCTCCGGACGCTCCGTCGCCAGCCCCCGCTCCAGCCGTCTGGGCCTGGCCACCGTGGTGGCCGCCGCGCTGGTGCCGCCGCTGCTCGGCCTCGGTTCCGGCGGGGCGGCCCGGGCCATTCCGCGGCTGGATCTGACCCCCTATCCGGCCCCGGCGGCCGGCGAGCGCCGCTGGGTGGTCCAGCTGCCCGGCGTGCTGCCCCCCACCGCCGATCCCCGGTTGTCCCCCAGTCCCAGTGACTGGCGGGTGGAGCTGATCGTCGGCCGCGAGCTGGAGGTGGATTGCAACACGCGCAGCTTCGGCGGCAAGGTCCGGCGCGAAACCCTGCAGGGCTTCGGCTATTCGTTCTATCGGGTCAAGGAGGTGGGGCCGCTGGTCTCCACCCGCATGGCCTGCCCGCCCGGCAGCGGCACGCGTAAGGCCTTTGTGCCGATGGGATTGAGGCCGTTCGTGGTGCCTTACAACGCCAGCCTGCCGATCGTGATCTATGCGCCGAAGGATCTGGATGTGCGCTGGCGCCTGTGGAAGGCCGAGCGCGTGCAGCGGCCGGCCAACGTGCTGTGAGTGTTTAGTTTGCCCAGATTGTTGTTACGCATCGGCGATTCACGGCCGATCAATTCCATGCCTCGGCTTCTGAATTCCCTGCGTCCCAGCCGCTCCTGGTTGCCCCGTCCGCTCCGGTCCCCCTGGGCGGCTTCTCTGGTGGTGGCGGCCGCCGCTGCCGGCTGCGTGGCCGGGGGGCGGGCCCTGGCTTTCGTCGCCCAGACGCCGATCCAGGGGCCTCTCAGCCTGGCCAACTTCGTCAAGGGAAACAGCGATTGCTATGACCGCCAGACCCGGCTGCCGCTGGCGGTCGTCGACACCCACCTGCATGTGCGCCCCTTCGGTGGGCGGCCGATCCCGTTTCCTGACTTGTTGAACTATCTGCGTCAGAGCGGAGTCCTGTTCGCCAACCTCTACGGCATCGGTCAGCGCCTGCCGGTGAATTCCCCCTGCACCTACTACCTGGATTGTCCTGGTGTGCCGGCGGATCCGAGCCTGAAGAGCGATTTGAGCAACGCCGAGAACAGCCTGGATGGCG
>CAIKWV010000255.1 GCA_903831165.1 uncultured cyanobacterium | reverse complement strand
CATCCCCAGGTGGCCGTGGTCTGCGATGAGATCTACGAATACCTGCTGGCGCCGGGCCACAGCCATCACAGCCTGGCGGCGGTCGCCCCCGATCTGGCCAATCGGGTGTTCATCGTCAATGGTTTCGCCAAGGGCTGGGCGATGACCGGCTGGCGCATCGGCTGGCTGGCCGGCCCCCGCCACGTGATTGCCGCCGCCAGCGCCCTGCAGAGCCAGAGCACCAGCAACGTCTGCAGCTTCGCCCAGTTCGGCGCCCTGGCGGCGATCACCGGCTCCCGCGACTGCGTGTTGGAGATGGCCCAGCACTTCAACCAGCGCCGCGCCCTGCTCAGCGAGGGCCTGATGGCGATGGAGGGCATTCGCCTGCTGGCGCCCGAAGGGGCCTTCTATGCCTTCCCGGATGTGAGTGCCTGGGGGCTGGATTCGATGACCCTCTGCAACCGGCTGCTCGATGAGGTGGGCCTGGCGGTGGTGCCGGGGGTGGCCTTCGGCGACGACCGCTGCATCCGCCTCTCCTGCGCCGCCTCGCCGGCCACGATCGAGGACGGCCTCGAGCGTCTGAGCCGCTTCCACGCGACGCTCTGATCGGCCCTTCCGGCAGGATCACAGCGCCAGAGCAGTGATGGACGCGAACCGATGGCCCTGGCCATTCCCCGCAAGCTGGTGGTCCTGGGCGACAGCGGCGTCTACGGCTGGGGGGATCCCGAGCACGGCGGCTGGTGCGAACGGCTGCGGCGCCACTGGATGGACCTGCCCCAGGGGCCAGTGCTCTACAACCTCGGCGTGCGCGGTGATGGGCTGGAACGGGTTGCCGCCCGGCTGCCTGCTGAGGTGGGCTGCCGCGGCGAACTGCGCCGCCAGATTCCCCACGGCATCTTGATAGCGGTGGGCCTGAACGACAGCGCCCGGGTGGGCCGTTCGGACGGCCGCCATCAGCTGGACCCGGAAGGATTCCTGTTCGGCATGCAGCAGCTGTTGCGCCAGGCCCGGGCGATCGCCCCGGTGCTGGTGCTGGGCCTGACCCCGGTGGACGAGGCGGTGATGCCCCTGGCCGACGTGCTCTGGTACCAGCTGCAGACGGTGCGCCACTACGAGGGGTTGCTGGAGCAGGCCTGCCTGGAGGCCGATGTGCCGTTCCTGCCCCTGATCGACAGTGTCCTGGCGGATCCGTACTGGCTGCAGTGCCTCGATGGCGATGGCGTCCACCTCAGCAGCGAAGGGCACGCCCTGGTGTATGAGAAGGTCCGCCGCTGGCCGGCCCTGCTGCGCTGGGCTCAGCTGGAAACCCTGGAGCAGGCCAGCGCTTCACGCTGAGGCGCCCGCTTGCCTGAGCGGCAGGCATAGACACCAGCTCCAGTCCGCTACAACGGCCAGCCCGTAGAAACGGTGAGGTCTGCTACCACAGAGCAAATAAAGTAGGGCAAATCAGCCCAAGGACTGCATCAGGACAGGCAGAGGTTCTGGTAGCAAATCTAAAATGCGATAGATCAAAAATGTATAGACGACAACCAAATATCGGTGCTTGTGACAATCGATGAAGAACCCCGATTGCAAATGCGTTTGCCCCGGGCAAGTTGAGCTGGAGGCATACCGAACCGTCGTGAATCCTTTACCACCCAGGCCGTTCCTCCCGGCGTCAGCCCCAGTCATCGCCAGCCCGATCGGCAGCTCTGGCCGTCATCAGCGCAACCGGTTCGGCCTGGCCAAGCTGGCCAGCAGTGACAACGGCGTGAGCTGGCGACGCCAGCGCGATGCCCTGGTGCGCGACAACCTGCCCCTCGTCTATGCCATCGCCGGTCGCATGAGCCGCCCGGGCTCCCTGCCCTTCGAAGATCTCAGCCAGGTGGGCAGCCTCGGCCTGCTGCGGGCGATCGAGGCCTTCCAGCCCAGCAAGGGGCGCAGCCTCAGCAGTTTCGCGGTGCCCTACATCCGCGGCGCGATGCAGCACGAACTCCGGGATCGCCAGAGCCTGATGAAGATCCCCCGCGAACTCTGGGAATTGCAGCGCCAGGCCACCGTGCTGCAGGAACGCCATCGTCAGCAGCAGGGCAGCCCGCTGGCCCTGGGCGCCCTGGCCCGATCCCTTGGCTGCGACGGGCTGAAGCTGCAGGAGGCGCTCGGACTGCGCCAGATCTCCGAGATGCGCAGTCTTGATGCCCCCAGCCACCTGGGCCAGGGCGCCGATGAGCCGGCCGCGCCGCTGCTGGAGAGCCTGGCCGATCCCGCTAGCCTGGAGCCGCAGGGCGGATTGAGAGCCATCGACCTGGAGGCGGGAGCACAGGCAGGCGATGGGACGCCGGCCAACTGCCAGAGGCGCTGGCTGCGCCAGCAACTCGCCACCCTGCCCGAGCTCGACCAGGCCCTGATCCTCGGCCACCTGACCACCAACGCCACTTGGGTGGAACTGGGACGGGATCTCGGCCTCCACCCGCGCCAGGCCCAGCGCCGCTATCAGGCTGGTCTGAGCCGCCTGCAGGCCGCAGCCCGCCAGTGGATTGACGATCAGCCGGGCCCGGCTCAACAGCCGGCCCCAGCCGAGAGCCAGGCACCAGCTCAGAACCAAGCCTCAGCCCCGAGCCAGGCCCCGGTTCGGAGCCGGACTCGGGTTCAAGACCAAAACCAGGTTCAGGGACAGGTCTGAAGAGCCAACAGGCGCGGTGAACCCATCGGGAGCTTCACGGCTTCATCGGGAGCTCCGTGAGCTGATCAGGAGCCCCTTGATCCGATCGAATGCTCCACGACGGGCTCCATCGATCCGCAGGGCTTTTGCGGCCAAGCGGTTGCTGAAAACCCGTCTCAGCGTTGCTGGAGCGGACTTTCCTCACCGGGCTAACCCTGCAACCATCGCCGATCGACGCAGTTGGGTCTGCGCCGATCGGATCTGTCGAGGAGCTGTGCAGCGAACTCCACCGCGCCGTCCTGGTGGCCAGGAGCGTGGGTGTGGATCGCCGCCGGCAGCCGATCCTCGGCCACCGCCCTGCCGCGGTCTTCGCAGCCTGATTCGCCCGCCTCAACCGAGGGAGATCCAGCCCAGCGCCAGCGGCGCGATCGCCAACCCAGCCGCCAGCAAGGTCTGCAGGCCGTTGACCAACTCGTTGCTCAGCCAGGACCAGCGGCGCTGCAGCGTGGCGCCGATCAGGCTCTCCAGCAGGGTGGCGACCAAGGCGACGGCGCTCACCAGCAGGGCGGCTCGCCAGCCGTTGATCAGGGCCAGGGCCAGCATCACCAGGGTCATCAGCACAGCGCCGGCCAGGCTGGCGGCGGTGCCCTCCAGGCTGATCGCCCCCTCCGTTCCCGGCGCCACGGGGCGCAGGCTGGTGATCAACACGGTGTGGCGCCCCCAGCGCTTGCCGATCTCACTGCCGAAGGTGTCCGCCAGCTTGGCGGCGAAACTGGCGGCGAAACCCAGCAGCAACATCGGCTGCCAGGACGTTGGAGCCAGGGTCGTGGCCAGAGCCAGCAGCGTGCCCACCAGGGCCGAACCCCAGACGTTCTCCGGACCGCGCTGACCTCCGCGGGCCTCCGCCAATCCGCTGGCCTGCTTGTGGCGAAAGCCCAGCCGGGTGACCAGCGAGCCCAGGGCCAGATAGGCCACCACCGCCAGCCAGCCCGGCCAGCCCAGGGTTCCCCAGAGCAGGGTGCCGAGCACGCCGGCATGGATCCAGCCGGTCCGGGTGAGCAGCGGCAGCCGTTGGGCCAGGCCGATCAACAGACCGTTCAAGCCCAGGGCCATCAGCCAGTGGGCGGCGTCCTGGGGCGGCAACGGCAGCACGGCAGGGCACTCGCGTGTTGCACAGGTCTAAGACAGGCCGCTTCCAGAGCGGATCGCCGCGGATAATGGCGCCATCGCTTCTGATGCGGCGCCATGGTGTTCAAGCCCAAGTTCTTTCTGAATCTCGGCGGCGCCGATCAGCAGCAGCCGGTGATCGTCGCTCCGACCAGGCCCCCGGAGGATGAGACCCTGGCCACCGCGCCGGCAGCGAGCCAGCCGGTGCTCTCCATCCCGGCCCCAGCCGGCAGTTCGGTGGCCGCCCCGATCGCGGCTGGCCAGGCCGCAGAGCCGGCCTCGCTCACCACTCTGACCACCGCCGAAGCGATGGTGGCGGAGCTGGCGGCAGCCCAGGCCAATCGGCCGGCCCCCAGCAAGGCCACGTTTGCGCCCGACTGCGTCGTTGCCGGTGGCGCCACGCCCATGGCCCGCCGCAGTGGTGGTGCCAATCTGGCCGGCTTCAAGGAGATGGCGAAGGGCATGATGCGCAGCTGAGCTGGCGCCAGGCGGCCAGCCGGCTGACAGCCGCAATCGCCGCAGTGGAGGTGCGCAGAATCGCCTCCCCCAGCGACACGGCCCGCCAGCCGGCCGCCTGTGCCGCCGCCATCTCCCGCTCCGACCAACCACCCTCGGGACCGATGGCCAGGCTGATGGTGTGCGGCGAAGCGGAATCCACAGGGACCGGCTGAACCTCATGGGCCAGCAGCGCCTCCAGCAGGGGCAAGTCGGCCTGGCGGGTGGTGGCGATCAGGCCCAGACCCTGGGGCGTACCGCCCAGCCATTCCAGGGCGTTGCAAGGAGGTTCCAGCTGGGGCAGCCACAGGCGTTCGCATTGCTCGGTGGCTTCCCGCACGATCGTGCGCCAACGCTCCAGCGGCCAGGCCTGGCGGCCCTCTGTCGGCCCCTGGCCCCCCACCTGAGCGAACTCGGCCACCAAGGGCTGCAAGGCATCAACGCCGATCTCGGTGGCCATCCGCCAGACCAGCTCGCCATCGCGGCGCGGCAGGGCCATCGCCAACACCAGCCGCGGCTGGGCGGCTGGCTGCTGTTGCAGAGGCGCGGCCAGGGGTTGCTGCAACAGCAGCTCGCCATCGCCGGCCAGTTCGGCGCTCCACAGCTGACCCTGGCCATCGACCACCGCCACCGCATCCCCCCGCCCGAGCCGCAACACCCGGCGCAGGTAATGGGCCTCGCCGTCTGTGATCGCCAGGCGGGGTTGGCCCTGGCCTTGGGCGGCCCGCAGGCGCTCGAGGCTGATCAGCAGGCGCCGCAACTCCCTCGCCATCGCCCGACTCAGGGTTCGGAGACGGGGAAGAGGCTCTCGGGCTCCTCCTCGATCGGCCAGTCGTCGTTGGTGCCGCCGATCAGCAGCTCTTCGATCTGCAGCACGTCCTGATCCAGGCGGGCCAGGGTGTTGATCAGCACATCGAGGGCGAAGGCATCGCTGGTGCCCAGGTCCAGCCAGCAGCGGGCCCAATGGTCCTGGAACTCCATCGGCCCCATGTTGTGCATCAACGCCGGCAGGGCGCGTTCGGCCTGATCCTCCTCCCAGGCCATCCAGCTGAGCTCGGCGCCGGCCTCATGGGCCTGGAGATTCTCGGCATTGAAGCCCCCCAGCTTGCCGAGGAAGAACCAGCTGTCGAAGGCGGTCTCGACATAGCCGCGCTCGGTGGCACCGGGCTGATCGAGGAAGCGCATCCAGATCCAGCAGTTGAACGGATCGACGTCGCGAAAGCGGACCTCCATGGCGATTACAAGGTTTCGGGATTCACGACCCCTTCATGCAATCACGGAGCCCGCTCCGCCGGCCGCCATCGTTGGCCGCTACCTCCCCGCCGGGAACAGGCTTGAAGCTGCACCACGTAGCGCGATCGCGGAGCTGCGCCAGGGGCTGGGCCGGGACCGGCTGGTGTCGCCGGCCAGTCGGTGGCGACCTATCCGAGGGAAATGGTCATGAAGCACTGGTCCGAGCGGCCTGGACGGAGCCGACTTGCCGGAGCGGATTTGCAGAGTGACCTGATCTGAACGGCAGGCCTTCATGCTGGGGGCATGCTTGAGCTGCAGAACCTCTCGTATCACCCGGCCACGGCCGCCTCACCGGTGCTGCAGCAGGTGTCGCTGCAGCTGGCCAGCGGCGAGGCGGCCCTGGTCGCAGGCCGCAGTGGCAGCGGCAAGACCACCCTGCTGGAGCTGATCAGCGGCCTGGCCGAACCGGATGGCGGCCGCATCCTCTGGAATGGCGAAGTCCTCACCGCCCGCCAGCGGCGCTGGCTCTGCGGCCTGGTGTTCCAGTTCCCGGAACGCCATTTCCTTGGCCTGAGCGTGGGCCAGGAGCTGCGGCTCGGTCAGCGGCGCTTCGACTCGGAGCGGGCCAGCCGGGTGCTGCAGCAGGTGGGTTTGGGGGAGATCTCGTTGCAACAGGCGCCGGAGCGTCTCAGTGGCGGCCAGCAACGGCGCCTGTCCCTGGCGGTGCAGCTGTTACGCGATCCCAAGCTGCTGCTGCTCGATGAACCCACCGCTGGCCTGGACTGGACGGTGCGCGACGAGGTGTTGGAGTTGCTGCAACAACTGGCGGGCGAGCGGGCCCTGCTGATCGTCACCCATGAGCCGGAGCTGTTCGCCGGCCTGGTACAGCGGGCCTGGCGCCTGGAGCGGGGCCATCTCCTTACGATGCCGTCATTGGGGATGGGGTGATGGCCGATCAGTTGCTGAGGGCCACCGCGGCCGATGGGGGCATCCGCATGGTGGCGGTCACGACCACAGCGACCTGCGAGGAGGCCCGCCAGCGCCATGGGTTGTCGTTCCTGACCACCACCCTGCTGGGGCGGGCCATGACCGCGGGGCTGCTGCTGGCCAGCTCCATGAAGGTGGCCCATGGTCGGGTGAATCTGCGCATTCAGTCCGATGGGCCGCTGCGGGGCCTGATGGTGGATGCCGGCCGCAATGGCAGCGTCCGCGGTCACGTCGGCAACCCGGGCCTGGAGCTGCCTGTGATCACGGACAGCGATGGTGTCGCCCACTTCGATCTCAAGCGGGCCACCGGCACCGGCTATCTGCACGTGGTGCGCGACCTGGGCGAAGGCGAACCGTTCAGCAGCACCGTCGAACTGGTGAGTGGCGGCATCGGCGATGACGTGGCCTCCTATCTGCTGCATTCCGAGCAGACCCCGTCGGCCGTGTTCGTCGGCGAGCAGATCGACAGCCAGGGGGTGCGCTGCAGCGGCGGCGTGTTGGTGCAGGTGCTGCCCAAGGCGGCCCGCGAACCGGCCCTGGTCGCCCTGCTGGAGGAGCGCTGCCAGGAGATCAGCGGCTTCAGCCAGCGGCTGGCGGCCCACGCCAACGCGCTGCAGGCCTTGCTGGAGGACATCTTCCCTGACCTTGATCCCCAGACCCTGCAGGATCCAGCCAGCATCACGCCGGTGCGCTTCCACTGCCCCTGCAGCCGTAGCCGCAGCGTCAGCGCCCTCAAGTTGCTGGGCCGGGATGAACTGTCGGCCATGCTGCGGGAGGACGGCCAGGCGGAACTGACCTGCCACTTCTGCAGCGCCGTGTATCAGGTGGAAGCCGATGAACTGCTGGAGCTGATCCGCGAACTGGCTCCGGCCTAGGCGATCAACAGGCCGCCGAGCAGCAACAGCAACAGGGCCGGCAGGCTCTGCACCTGGTCCGCGCCGATCGGCAAACCGAGGGGCAGGGCCGGGTTGATCGCCGCCAGCAGCAGGCCGCCGAGCACCAGACCGAGGGTCAGCAGGCCGAAGCTCCAGCCCAGGGCCTGCAGAAAGCGACCGTTGCGGCGTTGCAGGCTGTACACCGTCACCAGGGTGGCCAGAGCCACCAGCAGCTGGGCCGGCGCCGTCGGCACGGCGAACAGCAGGATCAACAGACCGCCTGTGACGCCGAGCGGCAGCCAGAACTCGCGGCCGTGGGCCAGGGAGAGCACGGGCATGGACCAGTTCGGCCGGCCCAGGCTGGGGGCCTGGATCTGGGGCAGACGCGGCAGGGCGCTGAGGGCGGGGCGGCTGGGGGGAGGCTGCACCTGTTCGCGCTGGGAAGCGCTGCGGGCCGCGGTGCTGACCCGGCCCTGCTGCCGCTCCTTGAGCCGGTCCATCAGGATGGCGTCGTAGGCCGCGTCGATGCGGGAGCGGGCCATCGGGTCGTCGCTCACTTCGGCCAGCAGCGTGTCGCGCCGGGCCTGAATCAGGTCGAAGGAGGCATCAGGCTCCACCCCCAACCGCTGATAGGGCGTGCCGGAGCTGGGCTCGGAGGGCCTGGAGGAATCGGAAGCCGGGTCGTTGCCATGGTTCATGACAGTGAGCGTACCGAGAACGGCCTAAAAGAGGGGTTCACTGCGGTGATATCCGTCCTCCTGCAACAGGCGGCGGCGGCAGGCCTCGGCTTCGGCGGGAGCCAGCTTGAGCCGGCGCTTAAGCAGGGGCATCTGGGGAGGCAGATGGCTGCCCAAACGAATTTCGACCATGGCACCGGCCGCAGCCGCCAGCTCCGGCACGAAGCTGACGTAATCGCTGCCGCCATCGCTGCGGGGGCGCACCAACCAAAGCGGTGCCCCATTGAGATTGACCTGGGCTGCTTGGGCCGACATCACGGGAACCATGGGTTGCAGCGTGACGAAATGTTGCTTCCATTCTGGCCAGGGCCGGCCGTTTCCGTGGCCCGAATCTCCCTCGGACAGGCCCCTCAGAGCGAACCCTGGTGGAGCGCGCCAACGCCAACTTCTCCTGGCTCGCTCTGCAGGCAGCCCTCTCAGGCCGCAAGTCCAGTCAGACCAGTGGCCATGGTGGGGCACTGTCCGGGTCCCCAGGAGCTCTCTGGGACGCAGCGCCACCCCCCGGAGAATCAGAGGGCGATCGGCTCGACGCCGCTCACCACCGGCGCCACCGCCGAAAGCTGGAGGTCGGGATGGTCATCGCGCAGCTGGTTGAGGTTCCAGTCGTTGCGGAACAGCAGCACCGGCCGGTCCCAGGGATCGCGCACGGTCTTGCAGTTGAAAATGCGGCCCACCTGCTCCAGGGCCGGCCAGCCGCCGGTGACCCAGCGGGCGACGGTGAACTCCATCGGTTCAATTCGGGTCTTGACCCCGTATTCGTTCTCGAGGCGGTACTGCACCACCTCCAGCTGCAGCTGGCCGACAGCCGCCAGAATCGGATCGCGCTTGCTGGCATCGGTGTCGTACAGCACCTGCACAGCCCCCTCCTCGCGCAGCTCATTGACCCCCTTGCGGAAGCTCTTGAAAGCTGAAGGGTTGGGATTGCGCAACCAGGCGAAGATCTCCGGGCTGAAACAGGGTATTCCCTCATATTCCACCCGGGCACCGGTGTAGAGAGTGTCACCGATCACGAACATGCCGGGGTTGTTGAGACCGATCACATCGCCGGGATAGGCATCGTCCACCACCTCCCGATCCTGCCCGAACAACTTCTGGGGCCGCGAGAGGCGGATCGTGCGGCCGCTGCGGGCATGGCGCACGCTCATGTCCTTCTCGAACTTGCCCGAACAGACCCGCACAAAGGCAATCCGGTCCCGATGGCGCGGGTCCATGTTGGCCTGCAACTTGAACACGAAACCGCTGAACTCCGGCCGCAGGGGATCCACCTCCCCCTCGCTGCTGCTGCGGGCCGTGGGTTTCTGGGCCAGCTCCAGAAAGGCATCGAGGAAGGGACGCACGCCGAAATTGGTCATGGCCGAACCGAAGAAGACCGGCGAGAGCTCACCGGCATGCACCAGCTCCAGGTCGAGGTCGGCACCGGCCCCATCGAGCAGCT
>CAIKWV010000254.1 GCA_903831165.1 uncultured cyanobacterium | reverse complement strand
GGTCTGGTTGATGTAGGTCTGCACCGCGGCCACCTGGTGGGCCGTGGGGAAGCGGGGGTTGGTGACGCGTACGGCGGCCCTGATCAGGGGTGGATTCTGGGCCCAGTCGATCTTCAGCTGGATCAGTTCCGCGTCTTTGCCGAGCGTGATGGTGTGGTTCTTCAGCGAGCGGGTGATGGCCTGCTGGATCTGCTCCTGGGCCGCTGTGCGCCGTGCCTGGCGCACCAGCGTCAGGAAGCTGCCGGAAAGGGGGATCAGCAGCAGGGCCGTCAGCAGCAGGCTCACCAGGCCCAGGCGACTGCGCAGCAGATTCAGTCTGAGGGCGGGTTGGCAGATGGCCAGGGCGATCAGGCCACCGCTGAGGATGCCCAGCAGGTTGGCGACAAACAGCAGGGCGGCCCCCAGGGCACCGCTCCACTCAGCCCTGGCCAGCAGCAGGCCCATGGCGCAGACCGGCGGCACCAGCGCCACGGCAATCGCCGTACCCGCCAGCGACGAGAGCGCTTTGGAGCGCACCGAGGCATAGGTCGCGATCGCTCCTGCCACCAGGGCCACGCCGAGATCCAGCAGGTTCGGCTGGGTGCGGGCCTGCACCTCCGAACCCAGGATCGGCAGTCCCACCGACAGCCCCAGCAGCAGCGACAGGCCCAGGGTGAGCGCCACGCCGATCAGCAAGGTGAGCAGGGCGGTCCCCACCAGCCGCGCACGCCCCTGCAGGATCGCAAAGGCAATCGCCCGCAGCGGCAGCATCCAGGGGGCGACCAACATGGCCCCGATCACCACGGCACTGCTGTTGGCCAGCAGTCCCAGGGTGGCGATCATCCCCGCAGCCAGTGTGAGGACCAGGAACTCCTGATCGGCCCGGGCATCCAGCTCAAACTGGTCGCGAAGTCCCTGGTCAGCCATCTCAGATTCGGAGGCAGCGCGTTTGCGGAACCCTACCCAGTCCTTTGTGCTGCGAATAGGAAGCTGATGACTCCGAACAGCCCGAAGCGAGTGCCCTGGAGATCCGCTCACTCACCGTGGCTTGTGCATCCGCAGATATGCCAAGGCCCCCCGGGGGCTCGGGACGGAGGGCGCTCACTGGGGCAACAGGAATAGCTTGGAAGTTGTTGTTGATTTCGTTGGCTCAGTTTCAGGGCTGCAAGGTCGTCCTGCGCTGCGCCTGGATCACAGCGATGGTGAAGTTCAGCAGCTCCAGATCATGACCAATCCCGATCATTGTGGCCTTTGATCGTGCAGCGGCGACGAGATTGTTCTGGCCTGCAAGGCCGGCGGGAGACACACCTTGATCGCTGCTCGCCTGGGCCTCGCCACACCCATGACCAGCCAGGCAACCGATGCAGAGGGGTCCCTGCAGTGCTGGCTTTCTCATCGAAGACCCCGCTCCCCGCTCGGCGAGGTTGTCCGAGGGTGCGGGAGCGGGGCTGGAGCCGAGGTGGCTGGCCACGGTCCTTGGTCCTTGCTCCAGAACTGAATCAGAACAACCGGGTCAAAGGCGGTCCCAGGCAGGTCCTCCTCGTCCCTTCAGACCAGGCTGGATTTGGACAACGTCAAGGCGAATGACCCCAACACCTTGCTGCAGCTTGCTTGTTCTGCTGACGCCCCCTGTGTGATTCGAACACACGACCGGCTGCTTAGAAGGCAGCTGCTCTATCCAGCTGAGCTAAGGGAGCAGGGTGTTGTCTCCGGCCTGGGGCGCGGAAACCTGGGCAGGTTGAGTCTGCCCTCCCGGCTCCAATGATGCCTGTCTGCGGGGTTGGCAGGGGCGCAGATCAGCCAAGGAGGGGGGAGCGATGAAGCCCGTACACTGGAAAACCGTGCAGCGATCGCTCAATGGCGGCCACCAGGCTCAGCGATAGCCAGAAATCCGAGCTGTTGAGCGGCTTTCGCGCCGGGGAAAGCACCCAGGCCCTGGCCGATCGCTTTGGCTGCAGCCCCAACACCGTGATCCGGGTGGCCAAGTCGGCCCTCGGTGCAGACGATTACGAACTGCTCAAGCGTCATCGGCTGCGGGGTGGTCCTGAGCCCGTCGCTTTGGCGTCCCAGGACCAAGATTCGGCTGCGTTCAGCGAAGACGCTGCGCTCGACAGTCCCAGTGGACTTGCCGAGCCGATCGGGTTGGCCGCTCCCAGCGGGGCTGTCGCTCAGGAAGCCAGCGTCGCCGATTTCCCCGAGCCACTGGCAGGCGATCAAGCGGAGCAGGCGCCTGTTGACGACGACGAAATCTCGCTTGTCGCGGAAGCTGACCTCGATGACGACGTTGTGCTCGACGTCGACAGCGAATACGGCGATGACGACGACGATCTGATCGATGACGACGAGGATGTCGCCGCCGACGATGGCGATCTTGACCTCGACGCCGAAGCCGATGCGTTCAGTTTCCTGCCGATCGCGGTGCTCGGCTTCGGGGCTGAAACCGATGCTGCCCCGGCCCAGGTGCGTCCGTTGGCCGCGGCCCAGCTGCCTGCCAGTGTCTACATGCTGGTGGACAAGGTCGTCGAACTTCAGGCCAGGCCTCTGTGTGAGATGGCCGAACTCGGGCAGCTGCCTCCGGAGGAACATGATCGCCAGGCCCTGGTGGTGTTCACCAATCCCCGCCAGGCGAAGCGCGTCTGCGGTCGCAGCCAGCGGGTGATCAAGCTGCCGGACACCCGTGTGATCGAGCGCACGGCGCCCTATCTGCTCGCCCAGGGGATCAGCCGCGTGGTGATTGAAGGGGCGCTGTATGCGCTGCCAGGTTCCTGAGGCCTCCGAGCTGCGTTCACCAACACGCGACTTCTAAAACCTTGCTCGGACTGGTAGCGAGCTCTTGATCCTCAACTCAAGTGCTGAGGCCCAACGAAGTGTGGCAAGCCAGGGTTGTTGCAGGGAGCCGCTCCGCCTCGTTGCCTGGCAATGCCGATCCGATCGCCTTTGAGGGTTGCTGCAGCGACTCTGTCGGTTGCGAGCTGCTCAGGGCTCGTCCCTGGGGCTGCGACCGGCCAGCAGGGCGACGGCGCTGCCGCCACTGGCCACTCCGATCGCCAGGGCCAGTCCGACGAGAAAACCGCTGGGCAGCGGCTCTGTGCGGCCGAATCCCAGGTTGAGTTGGGGGCGATCCTCCAGATTCTGGGCCCCCAGGCAGAGGGCGACCAGCAACAGGGCACCGCCCACCAGGCTGCCCAGGACAAGGCGCAGGCGCAGCAGCATGGCGTGGAGCTCCCGTGGCAAGGCCCCAGTCTGTCGCACCCGACTGCCGCCAGCAGCTCCAGGCCGCAGCGGGGCCCGCCCCTCAGTCTGGACGGTGCAACAAGGCGTACAGATCCCGTTTGGCATGGCCGCTGCTCTGGGCCAGCTGGCGCGCCGCCTCCCGGTTGCTCAGGCCGCTGGAGACCAGCTCCAGCAACTGGGCGTGCAGGCTGGTTGCGTCCCAGAGCGGTGCTTCAGCGGCGGCGGCGCCCCCCAGCACCAGGGTGCATTCTCCCTGGGGCGGCGTGCGGCGGAAATGCTCCAGGGCCGCGGCCACCGTGGGCCCCACCTGCTGCTCATGCCGTTTGGTCAGCTCCCGCGCCACCTGCAACGGCCGGTCCCCGAGCACCGACAACAGATCTTCGAGCAGGGCCAGCAACCGGTGCGGTGATTCGTAGAGCACGATCGTGCGCCGTTCGCCGGCCAGATCCGCCAGCTGCTGGCGCCGGGCCGAGGGCTTTGCCGCCAGAAAGCCTTCGAAGCAGAAGCGGCCGCTGGGCAGGCCACTGCTGACCAGGGCCGTGGTCAGCGCCGAAGGGCCTGGGATGCAGATCACCTGCAGGCCGGCCTGGCGGGCGGCCGCCACCAGCTCCTCGCCGGGATCGGAGATGCCGGGCAACCCTGCATCGCTGATCAACGCCAGCGCTTCGCCAGCGACCAGGGCGGCCAGAAGCTGGGGGATGCGGCCGCTCTGGTTGTGAGCATGAAAACTGATCAGCCGCCTGGCGCCCAGCCCAAGCCGTTGCAGCAGCAGGCCGCTGTGACGCGTGTCCTCACAGGCGATCCGATCGACGCCGGCCAGCACCCGCCGCGCCCGCGGAGAGAGGTCGTCCAGGTTTCCGATCGGGGTCCCCACCAGATAGAGGACGCCGGACTGGGGTTCGGGCCGCTGGCCTGGGGAGGCCTCAGGCGCGGAGACGGGCTCTGGGGCGCCGGCTGGGCTTACGGCCGGCTGGGCTGCCATCGCGCGGGGGGGAGGGACCGGGGGCTCCTGCACAATGAATCGCCGATGGCTGAACGTGCTGTGACCATGATGCCGGCTTTCTCTGCCTTGCCTGGCGGTATCGGCATGGAGCAGCTGCTGGCGGAGCTGCGGCGGCTGAGCTGGGGCGCGGCCGACATTCTGCGCAGTTACGCCCGCGGCCAAACCCCGCCCTACGGCTTCCCGCCGCTGCTGAGTGTGGAGGATGGCGGCTCGGGGCCGGTGTCGGCGGCGGATCTGGCGGTGAACCAGTGGTTGCTGGAGGGACTGGAGCAGGCCTTTCCCGCGGCTGGCTGGAGCCTGCTGAGTGAGGAGACCGCCCAGGAGCTGCTGGTGCCGGGTGTACCGCTGGATGCTGAGTGGCTCTGGATCCTTGATCCGCTGGATGGCACCAAGGACTTTCTGCAGGGTACGGGCGAATACGCGGTGCATCTGGCCCTGGTGCGGGGCGGCCGGCCGGTGCTGGGAGTGGTGCTGTTGCCGGAGCTGGAGGAGCTGTGGTTCGGTCTGGTGGGCGCCGAAGGTGGGGCCGGTGAGGCCTGGCGGGAGAATCGCGCCGGGCAGCGGTTCGCGCCGGCGTTGAGCGCGCGCCGGAACCTGGCTGAACTGGTGCTGGTGGCTAGCCGCAACCATCGCGATGGGCGACTGGAGCAATTGCTGGCGGCCCTGCCCCTGGCCGATCGCCGCTCGATGGGCAGCGTCGGCGGCAAGGTGGCCACGATTCTGCGGGGCGAGAGTGATCTCTATATTTCGCTCTCTGGTCAGTCGGCGCCGAAGGACTGGGATCTGGCGGCTCCAGAGGCGGTGCTGCTGGCTGCTGGCGGTGCCCTCAGCCATGCCGATGGTCGACCGCTCAGCTACAACGATGGCGATTGTCAACAGGCGGGCTGCCTGATCGCCAGCCATGGGCTGGCCCATCGCGAATTGTGCGAACGGGCAGGTGAAGCGTTGCGGGTGATCGATCCGGGGTTTGCGGTGTGAATCAGGTCGTCAAGTTCTACTTTGGACCTGGGCACCAGGCCTGGGCCTGAGGCACGATGATGGTGGTGACACTGATATTCAAGGGTGAAGGTGCTGCGGTGGAGTAAGTTATAAAAACCCTGCCCTTGTCGCTGTCCTGGCTGATCGTGCGGGTGATGCGAATGGCACTGATGGCCGTTGGAATGGGGACCCCGGCCGGTGCATTGGGCGCCCAGACCAGAGTAAAGGGCGTTGCAAAGGTGGAGGCCTGGTCGGTCAGCATCTTCTGGGCAACGCTGTTGCTGTTGCAGGAGCTATAAAACGCCGAGCTGGCATCCGTGGCAGAGGCGGTTGAGTAGGCCAGGCAGTCGCCGCTGCTGGCGTCCATCGATGCACAGCCGTAATCCATGGCGGCCTTGCGCAGCTTGTCGGCGTCCTCATTGATGCTGGTATAGATCGAATCCACCAGATTGCCGTTGCGTACGGCCACCTGGGCATTGGTGGTGATGCGGGTGACCCAGGCAACGCTCAACAGGATGAATGTCAGTGAAAGCATCAGCTCAATCAAGCTGAACCCTTCACCCTGATGCTGAGAATTGATTTTTAAAGGGGGATGCTCCCCGGCTTCTCCTGGTTGATGATCCGTATCGCTCGAATGATCCATGTTAGGGAACGGCATAGCGACCATCGGTGAACACCAGTTCTTCCACATTGCTCATCGTCACCGTTTTGGTCAGGCCGCCGTCGCTGGCGGTGACGGTGCAGGAGGCCTGGGCACAGCTGCCGATGGTGAAGTCAGAGGCTTTTGTGCCTGGGAAAAAGACGATGTCGTCCCCTGCGCCGCCTGAGATCACGGTGCTGCTGGTGGCCGAAACGGTGGCCTCGGTCCAGGGGTAAAACACGTCGTCGCCACCGGCACCGGAGAGGGTGTCATTGCCATTGCGCCCCACCAGGATGTCGGCCAGATCGCCACCGCTGAGGCTGTCGTTGCCGGCGCTGCCGAACAGCACGTCCTTGCCGCCGCCGCCACTGACGGTGGCCGAGGCGGTTCGCCCTGGGTCAATGGCCTGGTCGGAGCTGGATCCGGTGATGCGATCACCGCCGCCCCTGCCGCAGACCAGGGTGTTGGCGGCGACCTGAGCTGCTGAGATCGTGTCGGCATACAGCGTCCCCGCATATAACCCAGAGGTTGTGGTGTCGCAGGAGGTGAGGTTGCAGACCTGATCGCAGCCCGAATAGGAGGAGGGATAGGGTAAAGGTGGATTGGTATGGGAGGTGCCGCCGGCCTGGGCCAGGTAGGTGGAAGGCGTGCCGACAGAGACCGCCAGCCCATCGAGCGCCAGCAGGAAACTGACCGATTTGCTGCTTGAGCCCGGCAGCGAAAGGCCACCGCCCGGTGCCGAGGCCGTGAGGTTGTCAACCACAATGGTTCGGGAGTCGGCTGCGGAGGCCGGTGTCTGGTAGGTGCCGTCGATGGCGATGTCGGGTCCGCAACGGGTCAGCAGGTTGGTGCCGTTCCAGTCATCGGCGGAGCCATAATCGGCGCCGGTGATCGAGGTACGGGCCTTGACGCCATAGATGACGGGGGCAAAGCCGGCGGGCATCTTCAGGGCGAATCGGAATTCGCTGGCAGTCAGACCACAACTACTCAGATCAAGCCCCGTTGAACTGGTGATCACCCCTTGGCTATGGGCGATTTCCGACTCGATGAAGCTGGATGTTCGCGATGCTGACTCTCGTTGTCGTTGCAGCGATTCGCTGGTGGCCATCGAACGGACATGGAACAGCAGCGCGTCACCGGCGACCGTCACCACCAAAACGCCCACCGCGGCAGCGACCAGCAGTTCGACCAGGCTGAAGCCTTTGACGGACTGACTGCATGCCGCCAGCCGGCCATATCTGATCGGGTGATTGAGATTGATTTGGTTCATGTTCACATCCCCGCGTAGCTGCAAGTGGTGGATCCGCTCTTGATCCGGCCCATGCGGATCAGCCCCAGCGGGCGTGTGACCCGAACGCAACGGCTGCTGCCCTCCAGGCTGATCTGCACTTCCATGCCATTGGGGCTGAGGCCGCGAAAGCCGAACAACAGGGGGCTGGTGGTGCTGCCCAGCAGGGTCAATGTCAGGTTATTGGTGCCATTCTCCAGATTGCGCAACCGCAACACCGAATCCCGGGGCTGGCTGGCGGTGGAGCCACAGACGTCATTGGTGATGCCGGTATCGTTGACAGAGGCATCGAACGTGGCCGTGCTGGTGTTGATGCTGATGGCGCAGGGACGGGCTTGCTGCATCGCCAGCCGCCGCTGTTCATCCAGCCAGGTCGCGAGACGAGCGGTGATGGCCTGCAGCCGATACTCTCGGATCTGTTGGTTGTAACGGGGAACGCCGACCCCGAGCAGGACACCGATGATGCCAACAACCATCACCATCTCGGTCATGGTGAAAGCCCTCTGGGAGTGGTGGCTCTTGGGCAGTGATGGCTGGGGGAAGCTGATCGTCATCAGTTTGGGACCTCCCGCCAATTGGTGATGCCGGTGGCAGCATATTCAAATTGGTAGTTCGCTGTCACGTTGAATTCGTTGCCGAATTGGTCCACGACGCCGCCTGCCATGCCGGTTGGCACATTGAGTGTGGCGGGACTGCCCGATTTGGCTTTGTAGTAGAGCAGCCAGTAGGCACCACTCTGGGTGGTGCCGTCGAGATCGGAGTAGGAGCAGGGGAAGTAGAAAAAGCCCTCGATGGTGGAAAAGTGAATTTCCAGCCGGGTCGAGTTGACGTAATTCCTGCTGGCGCCACTGGGATCAAACCAGTTGCGGCAAGCCGTCATCGGATCGACGCCTGCCCCTGTCGCATTGGATCCGGTGGGTGGCACCCCCAGATAGGACACCAGGTCTTCGCGCTTGCTGCCCGCAGGCACATTGGCGATGGCGTCTGTCTTGTTTGTGTAGTTCGCTCGGGCATAGAGGCCCGAGGTATTCATGACATGGAATTGTCGATCTGCGCCCATGGTGTCGCCACTGACATTCTTGTCGCATTTGGAGGCTCCCACCGAGCTGGCCCTGTCGCAAGTGACCCAGATTCGCACATATTTGTTGCTACCATTCAAGCCATAGACCACTAAATGATTGTAAGCGCCCGAGGGGAAGGCGATCCTCCAGAGTGCGCAGTCTGTGATTCCCGTACCGGCATCCACTTCGCAGATCTTGGTCTTGGCAGCTGTGCCGCTGCCAGCGACATCAGCCCCGGTCGGTTCACAGGTCGAAGTCTTCATGTTGTTGAGACACTGGTATTGTCTGCCCGCCATAATCACAGTGTCGTCATAGATGGTCCAGCCCAGTCCCTGGTTGTTAGCCGTTGTCTTGCTGCAGGTTGATGATGAGTACGCAAGCTTGTAGCTATTGCATTCCATCTCCTCATTGAGCGTGCTTGGCATCGTCGGGAAGTCTGGAAAGGTCAGACTTGAGCCTTTCCCGCCGGTGAGCTGCAGATTGGTGGTCACAGCGGTATTGGAGAGGCCCACGGCAGTCTTGAGGGTGGCGCTGTTAGCGGCCAGGCTGGAGCTGCAGTCGGTGTAGGGGTTGACGGCGCCTTTCCACAGACAGGTGGCGTTGCCATTCACCGTGTCGTCGTAGAGCTGCATGTAGTTGGCGGCCAGGCCGGCAAAGTACTGGCCCCCGAGGCTGCCCACGGCGCCGCCACAGGGTTTGGTGGAGATCCACACCTGGGTTTCGACGTTGGAGTTGGCTCTGCCATTGGGAGACCAGCCGCGCATGCGGATCGTCGCCGTTCCCCCCAGCCGGGTTGGGTCACCGCTGAAGTCGTAGCTGATCAACTGATAGCGGCCCGTGTTCGCACCGGCGACGTTGTTGGCCGTGAGGGTTGCCGGGGGCGCGGTCTTGAGCCTGATGTTCGCGGGTGCCGGAGAGGTGCCGTCTCCACACACCGTTGAGGGCAGGTTGCTGGTCCAGGCGCTGGGGGCGGCCGTGGTAGGGGACCAGCCGGCGGCCACATCGCGCACCAGCAGGTGGGGGTACTTCTGATTGAGTTCTTTCAGGACTTGGGCCGTTCCGGCCTGGGCGGCTTCAAGCGCCTGGCGATGATCACCCTGACGCACCGAACCCACTAATCCCCCTGAAGCGCGGTAAAGAACCCCCATGGTTCCGGCCGCCAGAATCAGGGCGATGGCGACAACAACAGCCAGGGAAAAGCCCTGTTCTCCCTTGGCAATGGGTTGGTGTGATGATCGCGGCAGTTTCATGGCCATACCCCGTGAAATGCTGCAGGAGCTG
>CAIKWV010000253.1 GCA_903831165.1 uncultured cyanobacterium | reverse complement strand
CGCGGTAAGGACTGACAGCCATGGCAAGCGACGCCTCACGGCAGGACTTACGTCATGTTAGTCCCAATCGAGGCGATAGGCGCGGCTGCGGCCTTCGCCGATCGGCTCGATCGCCTGCCGTTCCACCAGCTCGGCCAGATCGCGCCAGGCCGTGGCGCGGCTCACCTTGGTGAGGCTGATGGCCTTGCGCAGGGTCATGCCGCCCGTGAATCCCTCCGGTTCGGCATCCAGCAAGCGATTCAGCAGTTTCTGCTGGCGGCTGTTAAACCCGCTGTGGCGGTGCCTCCACCAGAAGGCCGCCTTGCGCTGCACCGCATCGATCAAGGCGCCATTGTCGACCGCCGCTGCGCTGAGCTGCTCTAGAAACCAGTTCAGCCAGCTGGTGACATCCAGATCTCCCCGCTGGCAGTGCTCCAATGCCTTGTAGTAGCCCTCCCGCTCCCGCAGGATCTGAGCGGAGATGCCCAGGGCTCGGCCAGGCAACACCCCTTGGCTCTGGGCTGTGCAGTCCAGGGCGAGCAACCGATCGGTGATGGCACGGGCTAAGCGGCCGTTGCCATCTTCATAGGGGTGGAGGGTGAGAAACCAGAGGTGGGCCAGGCCAGCACGCACCAGCCCATCCAGCATCGCTGGCGGAGAGACGATCCAGTCCAGGAAGGTCTCCAGGTGCGCTTCGAGCTGGTCTCGGGGCGGCGCTTCAACGTGCAGTCGCTCCCGGCCGATGGCGCCGGAGAGCACCTGCATCGGGGCGTCATCGCGCAGGTCACCGATACGAATCGCGCGGAGGCCATCCGGGCCACCGGCGAACAGGCGCTGATGCCAGTGGTTCAACGTGGCCAGGGTGAGGGGAGCATCCAAGATGCTGGTGGCTTCCAGCAACACATCCAGCAGGCCCTCCACCTGGGCGCTGGCGGCCGGCTGCCCCTCGGCCAGGGGAAGGCGCAGCCGGCGCGCGATGGAGGAGCGCACCTGGCCAGGATCCAGCAGCTCCCCCTCGATGGCGGCCGTTCCCAGGCTCTCGCGGCTCAGCAAGGCGGAGATCGCCTCGCGATCGAGCGGGGCCTCCAGTGTCGCGAGGCGGCTGAGCAGGTCCTGGCGTGCATCGCGGGCCTGCTTCAGCAGCGGCTCCAGAGCGGAGCCCTACCAGCGGAACTGGGGCCAGTCCGGCTGCTGCCAGATCCAGGAGGAAGCCATCCCTACAGCCTAATCGCTTCATCTGGTGAAGCGGACGATGGCCAGGAATCGCTTCACGGCTGGGGCCAGGTGCCTGCTGAATGGGCCCGAAAACGGAGAGGGTGTCCGTGTGTAGCGGACGGGATCGACTGCTATGGGACGGCTTGAGACGATGGGTGCCCCCATCTGTACCGTCTTTTATACCGTCATTCACGGTCTGTGATGGATGGACGGAATTCGAGGGCCGTGGGACCTGCTTGAGACCCGGATCAGAGGGTTCAGGGGAGATGGCTGAGCCGGCGCTGGTTGGGGCTGAGAGCTGATCCGCAGCCAGACTGACGAGCACCATCGCTGGATTGACCCATGCGGCGTGATCACGCGACAGGAAGGGGCTGAGGAGAACCCTTTCATGG
>CAIKWV010000252.1 GCA_903831165.1 uncultured cyanobacterium | reverse complement strand
TTGGCCGGCACCCCCACCGCCCGGGGGTAGCTCCGGGGGCAGGGGGCCAGGGGCTTGAGCACCAGCGCATGGCGGATGCCGCGCTCCCGGGGCAATTCCAGGGGCAAGGTGCGTTCGATCGAGGCCCGCAGCGGCACCAGAGCCCTCTCCAGATCGGCCTGATCGCCGTCGCTCCACTGGCCCCGGTAGAGCAGGGCTCGCCCCTGGGGCCGTAGCAGGGGCACCAGATATTCGGCCACCACCGGCGCGCTGGCCACGGCCCGGGCCCGGGCCCAGTCGAAGCGACCGCGGCAATCGGCCGCCTGACCGCAGCGCTCGATCCGATCGCAGCGCAGGCTCACCCGGCCCTCCAGGCCCAGCTCCGCCACCATCGCCGCCACGGCGTCCACCTTGCGGCTGACCGAATCCACCAGGGTGAGTCGGGCCGAGGGCAGGGCGATGGCGAGGGCCAGCCCCGGGAAACCACCGCCGGTGCCGACGTCAATGATCTGCAGCGGTTCCTGGCCGCCGGCCCGTTCGGCCTGCAGCAACGGCAGCAGGGGCCAGAGGCTGTCGAACACCTGGGCGATCCAGTAGTCGTCGGCCTCCACCAACCGGGTGAGGTTGACCCGCTGATTCCACTGGCGCAGGGCCGCCTGCAGGGCGACGAGCTGGGCCAGCTGCTCGGGGGCGGGGTGCCAACCCAGGGCTCGCCAGAGATCATCGGCAGGCCGATCGGTGGTTGCAGAGCTGGCGGCCATCCGAGCGTGCTGAGGGGGTCAGGCTGCCAACGATCATGCCCAGCCGAGGGCCGCCGCATCGTCCCCCCTTGCGGAGTCTTCTGGATCATCAAGAAAGGGGATTGGCAGATTGCCCGGGGCGACAGGCCGATCCAAGGCCGGGAATGACCTGGCTTTCAGGCTTGGGAGCCACCCTTGGAGCGCCCTCCGCCCCGACCTCTGGAGCCCCCGTTGGCGACCTTGCTGGACGGAACCCGGGTTCCTGCACCGGCCATCCCTGCCGTTCCGGCCCCGAACGCTTCGCCATTTCAGCGGCCCTGCCTAACCTCACGGCCATGACCACCCATTACGAGCTGCTGGGGGTCGCTCCCGACGCCACGAGCCAGCAGCTACGCCAGGCTTTCCGGGCCCTCAGCAAGCGCTACCACCCCGACACCACCTCCCTGCCGGCGGCCGAGGCGGAGGCCGCGTTCCAGCAGCTGCGTCTGGCCTACGGCGTGCTCGGTGATCCCGTCGCCCGTCGCTCCTACGACGAGCGGCTGCGCCAGCCTGCGCGGCCCCCCGTGGTGTTCAGCACGCCCGCCCGCCCGGCCACCGCCGCCTTCCAGCCCCGACCGACCTCCGTGCGCCGCAGTCTTTCCGGCGGCGAATGGTTCGCCCTGGTGCTGCTGGCCGTGGCCCTGGCGTTCAGCCTGGTGCTCGGCGTCGGATTGGCCTGGGCCCGGGGCACCGCCCTGATGACCCGCCCCAGCTGGTGGGTCGATCCCGCAGTGGTGCCGGTGCTCCTGCAGAGCGATCCAGCGGTGCACGGTGGCCAGCCGCCCCCGCCCCCGGGCCAACCACCCCCGTCCCCGGGCCAACCGATCGCCGTTCTGGGCCCGTCGGAACCGCCCCAGACCCGACCGGCGCCGGCCAGCCGCCCAGCGGCGCCGGCCAGCCGCCCAGCGGTGCCGGCGCTGAGCCAAGCTCCCTGAACCCTGCCGGCGAGCCGATGCCGACCTTGCCGCCCGAACACACACCCCTGTACCACCATCCGTTGCCGGCGCTGGAGGAGTGGCTGCGTCAGCTGGGTGCCCGCCAGCAGGCGGCCCGTTCAGCGATCTGGGACTTGCATCGCCCCCAGTGGAGTGCCCGCATCGAGCTGGGCATCGAAGAGCTTGAGGTGAGCTGGCATCACGACGGCCAGGAGCGTGTGCGCCACTTTCCCTACGGCCTGACCCGCGCCGATGTGGAGGCGGCGATCCTGATCGGCCCCTGAGACCAAGCCCCTGGCTTGGGGCGGTTCAGGTTGCACCCTTCAGCCTGGCCCCGTTCAACCTGGGCCCATTCAGAGTTGCACCGTTCAGAGTTGCTCGATGGCGTTGGCGATCGCGGCGTAGCAACGGGCCAGCTGCTCGTCGTCGATGCACAGGGGGGGCAACAGGTAGACCACCTGGCCCAGGGGCCGCAGAAACACCCCCTGCTCCATGGCCAGGTGCTGCAGGCGGCGGCCGACCGGATGCAGATAGCCGGGCTGGTCCACCGCCAGATCGAAGGCGGCGATGCTGCCCAGCAGGCGCGGATGGCGCACGAGGCGATGGCGGGCCAGGGCCTGCAGATGGGGCCGGTGGCGGGCCTCCAGACCCCGGTGTCGCTCGGGATGGGCCTCCAGCAGATCGAGGCTGGCCAGGGCCGCCGCGCAGCCCAGGGGATTAGCCGTGAAGCTGTGGCCGTGGAACAGCGTGTGGGTGGGGTCCTCATCGATGAAGCCGGCATACAGGCTCTCGCTGGCCAGGGTCACCCCCATCGGCAGGAAGCCCCCCGTCAGCCCCTTGGAGAGGGCCATCAGATCGGGGCGGATGCCGGCCTGACGGCAGGCGAACAGCTCGCCGCAACGGCCGAAGCCCGTCAGCACCTCATCGGCGATCAGCAGGGCACCGGCGGCCCGCACCCGTTGCTCCACCTGGCGCAGGAAGGTCGGACGCACCATCGCCATGCCGCTGGCCCCCTGCACCAGGGGCTCCAGGATCACCGCCGCCGTCGGCTGAATCAGCAGCTGCTCGAGCCGCGCCAGGGCCGCCTGCTCGCGGGCCTCCACCGCGTCATCGCCCCACCAGGTGGCGGGCCAGGGGGCCCGGGCGACATCGAACAACAGCGGCGCGAACGGGACGGAGAACAAGGAGCGAGCGCCCACGGCCATCGCGCCGAAGGTGTCGCCGTGATACGCCCCATCGAAGGCGATCAGCTGGGGTCGGGCGATCCCCTGGTTGTGCCACCACTGCCAGGCGATCTTGATCGCCACCTCCACGGCGGTGGAGCCGTTGTCGGAGAAGAACAGGCGCTCCAGGCCGCTGAGGGCGCTGAGGCGGTCCGCCAGGGCTTCGGCCGTGGGATGGCGGAAGTTGGCGAAGATCACCTGCTCGAGGGTGTGGGCCTGCCGGGCAATGGCGGCGGCGATCGAGGGCTCGGCATGACCGTGCAGGGTCACCCACCAGCTGCTAATGCCATCGATCAGGCGGCGTCCGTCGTCGAGCTCCAGCAGGGCCCCCTCGCCGCGCACCGCCCGCAGCGGCGGCTCGGAGCGAGCCACCTGGGTGGTGGGATGCCAGAGATGGGGATGCCAGCGAAGGGTAGAGGTCATCCGACGGGGAGCAGGCAGGAACGGCACATCTTCGGCATGATGCAGCGGTGGGTGATCGATCTGGCGCCCGCCCATCTCCCCCTTGCCTCGCCGAGCTCCCCGACGGAGCTCGCCAGCAGATTGTTCGCAAGAGGCCCATGGCACGGCACGAGCCCCGATCCAACCGTTTTCTGCGCCCCGAGGATCGGGCGCCACGGCCGTACGGTGCGCGGGCCTGGGGGGCCGGCGACCTGTTCGCCGAGGGGCCCTGGCACGAGATCCGGGTGACCTTGGAACGCCAGGGCTGGATTCACTCCCAGATCGAGCTCATCCACGATCAGCTGCGCCATGGCTGGCCACTGGTGATGGCGAAGCACAACGTCACCGTCCTGACCGGTCACTGCCCGCTGCGCTCCGGCCGCCAGGGCTGAGTGGCCAGCCACTCCGGGCTTCTGAGCGCGTCCAGCCAGCGGGGGTTCTCGCAGCATCCGATGCGCCAAAATGCCGGCCTCGGACTGGCCAGGGGGGCTCAGCTCTGTCGACGATCCGAGGCGCTTTGCGTTCCTGGATCAGAACTGCGATCGAGCGACCCGAGCCCGTGCTCAGCGGCAGATCTCGGAGCGATGCTCCCGCGGTCCGCCCAGGGGGCCGCAGTTCACCCAGCGGACGAAACCGTCCTCGATGTCGGTGAAGATCACCAGAATCGCGCCGCAGGCCAGGGCCACGGCGCCACTGATCAAAAGCTCACGTTTGCTCATCGGGCCAGCGTATGCGGCAGCGCACTGGCTTGCCATTGATCCTTCAGGGCCGCGGCGCTGAGGGGGGCCAGGAGTGGCAATTCGGCCAGCACCGGCACGCCCCCCAGGCTTTCCAGGGTGCGGGGATTGTCGGGGGGGGGAGGGCCGTTGAGCACCAGCCCCAGCACCGGGATCGAGCGCTGGCGCAGGGCCTCCAGGGACAGCAGGGTGTGGTTGAGGGTGCCCAGACCGCTGCGGGCCACCAGCAACACCGGCAGCCCCCAGGAGGCGATCTGATCGATCTGCAGCCAGTCGCGCCGCAGCGGCACCAGCAGTCCGCCGGCGCATTCCACCACCAGCGGGTCGTGGCCCGCCGGCAGGGTCAGCCGCTCCGGTTCGATCACGAGTCCATCGCGTTCGGCGGCCCAGTGGGGCGACACCGGCGCCGTGAACCGGTAGGCCTCCGGCACGATCCGCTCCGCCGGCAGGTCCAGCAGACGCTGCACCCAGGCCGTGTCGCCGCCATCATCAAGACCGCTCTGCACCGGCTTCCAGTAGCGGGCGCCCAGCCCTGCCACCACCAGGGCACTGACCACGGTCTTGCCGACGTCGGTGTCGGTGCCGCAAACCACCAGGCGCATGGGTGTTCAACTCCGCCGGCGACACAGGGCGTTCAGCATGGCGGGCCTGCCTCCCCCGGCCTGCACCCCAGCAGCAGCAGCACCTCCCAGCCCAGGGGCTCGGCGGGCCAGTGGGCCAGCAGGCGGCGCAGCTGGCCCGCCGCCAGGGGGGTCTGGTGACTGGCCGTGGCCCCCAGGGAACGCAGCAGCCGCAGTGTGGCGAGGCCATCCTCGGCCGGCCGGCTGAAGCGCAGCCGCTGGCAGTGGCGCAACTCCAGGCCGGCGCCGCTGGCCGCCGCGATCAGGGCTGGGGCCCGGGGCAGGGGCAGGGCGGTGCAGGGCACACCGGCGGCTGTGGCGGCGGCCGACCAGGTGGCGAAGCTGCCGTCCACCGGCAACGCCAGGGCCAGCCAGCCGCCGGGGGCCAATCGCCGACTCCAGTGGGCCAGCTGGCCGGCCGGGTCGTCCAGCCACTGCAGCGCAAAGCTGGAGAGCAGCAGGGCCGCTGGCTTCAGCCCGGGCGGCAGACCCTGGTTGAGGTTCCAGGGGCCAAGGCCGGGACCGGCGAGCGGATTGCGGGCCAGCAGTTCCGGGCAGAGGTCCAGCTGGAGTGGGGGCGACTCTGCCAGCGCCGGGCGTTGGGCCAGCAGAGCCCGGCTGAGCAGCCCGCTGCCGGCGCCCAGGTCTGCGATCGGGCCGGCTGGCAGGGGCAGATCGCGGCAGAGGCGACCGAGCCGCCAGGCCACCCCCTGCTGCAGGCGCGCCTGGTTCTCGTAGCTGGCCGCCCCACGGCCGAACCCCTGGCGCACCCTCTCGCTGAAGTCCGCGCCGGGGTCGCCGCCCGTGGCGGGGCCAGCCGGCGCCGGGGTCTCCGGCCTTTCGAGGCCCACAGGACCGTTGATCAGGGAAGGCAGCGTCATGGCGAGCCGGTCCGCTCCAACCACTGCAGCACAGCCGCCTGCGGTGGGGTGCTGAGAAAGGCATGACCTGCCGCGGGCAGCAGCAGCCGCTCCGCCTGCGGCAGGCGCTGCCGCAACAGCTCGCGCATCTCGGGAGCCACGATTCGGTCGTCGCCGGCCTCCACCAGCAGCACCGGCACACCTTCAGGGAAACCTGCGGGCAGATCTTCGCTGGCCTCCAGGCGCGCCAAGTCGTCGCGCAGCCGCTGGCGGGCGGCGGCCCCGACCGGCTGGTCGGCGGGACCGGAGGGCATCAGGGCCGGGGGGTCCGGTTGGGCGGCCAGATCCAGAAAGGCACGCAGCAAGACCTGGGCCCTGTGGGCAGTCTCCTGCGGGTCTGGGCCCTCGGCCAGGCCGGCGTTCATCCCCGCCAGGGCAACCCGCAGCTGGCGGCCCTGGCGTCCGGCGGGCACGAATCGCCCGAACCCGGCCAACAGCACCACCCGCTCGGCCGCAGCCAGCAGGGAAGGCGGCAGCAGATGCAGCCCCATCGAATGGCTGATCACCACCCGCAGTCCCCCCGGCTCCCAGGCCGGCAGAAAGGGTGCTGCGCCGCCGTAGCCCCGCTCGCCGCTGCGCCAGAGCCAGCCCCGGGCCTCCGCCTCGGCCCGCCAGGGATCCCAGCCGGCCGCCGTGCCGGCCCAGCCGTGCATGGCGATCACCTGCAGGGGAGCAGGGAGGCCAGCCAGCCCAGGCGTAACGGCTGGCTGGGGCGACAGCGGATCGGCGAAGCCCATGGATCAACAGCGCGGGGATTCAACGGGGCTTGGGCGGGAGCGGCCCAGGCCCCAGGGCCATCAGCAATCGCTCCAGGCTGCCGGAGG
>CAIKWV010000251.1 GCA_903831165.1 uncultured cyanobacterium | reverse complement strand
GATCCTGCTGGCCAGCGGCAAACCCCTGCTGTTGGTGCTCAACCGCTGCGATTGCTGGCCCGCCGCCGAGCTTGAGGATCTGTTGGCCAGCATCCGCAGGCGCCTGCCTCCGGCGGCCCGTCAGCTCGAACCAGTGGCCGTGGCGGCGGCGCCGCGCCGGGCCCAGCTGCTGGCCGATGGCCGGGTGCGCAGCCGCCAGGAGCCACCACGCATCGAACCCCTGAACAGCCAGCTCAAGGCGGTGCTGAACCAGCACGGCGAGCGTCTGCTGGCCCTCAACGCCCTGCGCGCCGCTGATCGTTTCAGCCAGGGTCTGCATCAGCAGCGCCTGCGCCAGGGCCGCCGCCAGGCCCAGGGCCTGATCGGCCGCTACGCGGCGCTCAAGGCCACCGGCGTGGCCGCCAATCCCTTGATGCTGCTGGATCTGGCCGGGGGCATCGCCTGCGACAGCGCCCTGGTGCTGCAGCTCTGTCAGCTCTACGGCCTGCCGATGACCCGCGGCAGCGCTCGCCAGCTGCTGGGGCGGCTTTCGGGCCACAACGCCCTGCTGGGGGGCGCCCAGCTGGGGCTGCAGGCCCTGCTGAGCGGCCTGCGCCAGGTGCTGCTGCTGGCGGCTCCCTTCAGCGGCGGGCTCAGCCTGGCTCCGGCGGCGCCGGTGGCCGTGGCCCAGGCGGCCCTGGCGGTGGCCACCACCCGCCGCACCGGCCGATTGGCGGCAGCCGAGCTGTTGCGCAGCGCCATGGCGGCGGGCCAGCCGGGGGCGCTGTTGCGCCGCCTGGCGGCGCAGGATCCGGAAACCAGGCGCTGGCTGGGGGACTGGCAGCCGCTGGCTGACAACAACGCCGCCCGTGGCCTCAGCCACTCCGGGCGGCTGGGTTCGGAACGACAGGAACCCGAACAACAGGACCCCGAACAACAGGACCCCGGGTCTGGGAATCCTTGGGCTGGGGGACTGGGCGCTGCTGGTGCTGGCCCCGTGGGATTTGGCGCCAAGGGATCTGGCCCTGAGGGTTCTGGACGCCGGGATCGGGGAGCCCGGGGCCGTGAGCCCCTGGGTTCCGGCGCCATCGGTCGGGGCCTGTTGCCCTGAGGCCACCCTTGATCAGCACGACCGACCCCAGCGCCATCGCCCTGTTCGGCACCAGCGCCGATCCCCCCACCCACGGCCATCGGGCGCTGCTGGAGGGGTTGCTCAGCCATTACCCGCAGGTGGCCACCTGGGCCAGCGACAACCCGCTCAAGCAACACACGGCGCCTCTGAGCCTGCGCACCGCCCTGCTGGAGGCCCTGGTGGTGGCGATCGCCGATCCCAGGCTGAGCCTGGAACAGGAGCTGAGCAGCCCCTGGACGATCGAGACCCTGGAGCGGGCCCGCCGACGCTGGCCCCAGGCCGAACCGGTGGTCGTGATCGGCAGTGACCTGGTGGAGCAGCTGCCGCGCTGGCGCCAGGCGCGCGAATGGCTGCCGGACTGCCGCCTGGCGATCGCGCCCCGTCAGGGCTGGCCCCTGGCGGCAGAGCCCCTGGAGCGGCTGCGGGCCCTGGGGG
>CAIKWV010000250.1 GCA_903831165.1 uncultured cyanobacterium | reverse complement strand
GTCGTCCACCTTCCAGAGGCTGAGCAGGGTGGAGCGGGCCCCCGCCACCGCCAGCGAACGCTGCAGCCCATACACCCCCTCGCCACTGCGCACACCGCCCAAGCCGGTTTCACAGGCCGAAAGGGTCACCAGTTCGGTGCCCTCCAGATCCATCGCGGTGGCCTCCGCCGCCGTCAGATAGCCATCGTCGCTGGGGTCGGCGGCGGGGCGGTTGGCGCCGGCGAACACCAGGCCGCTGCGCTGCAGCGGGTCCTCCCCGGCGGGGGTGGAGGGTGCGGCTGCCTCAGGAGCAGCGCTGCCGCTGGTCGGGAGCGGATCCGCCAGGAAGAAACCGTGGGTGGCGATGTGCAGGATCCGCGGGGCCTTCTGGGCCAGGACCACAGAGGCGGTGGCGGCCGGGCCGCTGATCACCGCGCTACCCCCCAGCAGCGGCGCCAGTTGCCGCGCCTCCTGCTCCGTGCCCGCCAGGGGCGGCCAGGGGGTGAGGCCGCCGGGGGAGAACGGCTGGCCGCCGCGGAGCTGACCTACGGCCGCTGGGTTAGGGGACGGGGTGGGGCGAGGCCCTGCGGCGCCGGTGGCAGATCGGGCCGCATTGAAGTCCGGGTTGGCGATCAACACCGCCGGCCCGCCCGCCCTGGCGGGTTGCTGCAGCCGCAGCAGATCCCGGCCGGTGGTGAGCAGCCGCAGCGCCACCCCATCCCCCAGGGTCTGGCCATCGGCCGCCGCCACCGGCAATGCCGCGAACGGCAGGCGGTTGAGCTCCCCATCCGGCGAGACGAACAGCTCCCGCACCCCCGCCAGCTCCCGTTGCAACGGCGCCAGCACCAGCCGGCTCACCGCCGCCAACGTCTCCGGCGCCTGTGCCTGGCGGTTGGGATCGGCGCTGGCGGCCACCGCCTCAGCCACCGCCGCATCGATCGGCGCCGCCTCACCCAGCCCGATGGCGCGGATCGTGCCGTCGGGCCGCAGCACCAGGGCGAGATAGCGGGGAGGACCGAACTGGTTCGTGCTGGCGTTGTGGGAGCGGTAACGCTGGAACTCCACCAAAGCCGATCCAGGCGCCAACAGCCGCGCGATCTGCAGTGGCTCGACGAGCCGCGGCTGGATCTGCGGCAGTTGGCGGTAGAGCTCCTGCTCCAGTTGCTCCTTGCGCACCAGCAACGGTGCCTGTTGTTCGGGTTTAAGGGTGGTATTGGCCAGCTGGGTCGTCAGCATCGTCAACTGCTCGAATAGCGCCCGATGGGGACCGCTGCGGGCCAGCAGCACCTGACTGCGCTGAATGTCCTGCAGCAGGCCCTGGCGATTCAGGCGCGTGAAGAGCGCCAGCGCCGCTCCCTGATCGCCCCGCTGCGCCTGAGAGAAGGGAATCTGCCAGCGATCACCGAACTCCTCCACGAGCGCCAGCCGCCGCGCCTCGGGCAGCAGCGGCAGCTGGCCCTGCAGGTAGGTGACCTCCGTGCTTACTGTTTCCTTCAGCAGTGGTAGGGCGGCGCCGGGGTTGGCCAATTGCAGTTGCAGGATGGCCAGGTTGGTGGCGATACGAGCCAGACTCTCCTGGTGGGCCGGGTTGGTCTTCGCCAGCTCGCGATCGATCTTGACGGCATCTTCTGTGGGGGCCAGCGCCTCCTGAGGGCGGCCCAGATTGCTGTAGTGGATGCCCAGGTAGTTCAGGGCTATGGCAAGATCGCCCAGATATGCTGGGTTAATCTTCGCCAGCTCGCGATATATTTTTAGCGCTTCTTCTTTGGCGGCAAGGGCCTCCTCGCGGCGGCCCAGTTTGCTGTACTGGATGCCCAGGGTGTTGAGGGTTTTGGCCAGATCGCCCAGGAAGGCCGGGTTGCTCTTCGCCAGTTCGCGATGGATCTTGACGGCTTCTTCCGTGGCGACCAACGCCTCCTGGCGGCGGCCAGGTGAACTAGAAAGCATGCCCTGGTTGTTCAGGGCCCTGGCCAGACCGCCAAGGAAGGCCGAGTTGGTCTTCGCCAGCTCGCGATCGATCTTGACGGCTTCTTCCGTGGCGACAAACGCCTCCTGGCGGCGACCCAGTTCGCCTAGGCACTTGCCCAAGCCATTCAGGGAAGCGGCCAGATCGTTCAGGAAGGCCGGGGTGGTCTTCACCAGCTCGCGAAAGATCTTGACGGCTTCTTCCATGGCAGCCAGCGCCTCCTGGCGGCGGCCCAGATTGTGGGACCTGATGCCCAGGTTGGTCAGGGAACTGGCCAGACCGCCGAGGAAGGCCGGGTTGGTCTTCGCCCGCTCCCTAAGGATCGTGACGGCTTCTTCCGTGGGGGGCAGCGCCTCCTGGGGGCGGCCCAGGTCACCTAAGACCTTGCCCAGGCTGTTCAGGGCCCTGGCCAGAAACCGCCGTGCTTCTGGCTGACTGCCCTCCACCTGCCGTAGGATTCTGACGGCCTCCTCGGTTGGTGCGAGTGCCTCCTGCTTCTTCCCCACTTCGTTGAGGAAGATCCCCAGGTTGATGAGTGCCCGCGCCCGAAACCCATCAAGCGCCGGGCGATTCGCTTGCACCCACGCCAACACCTGCTTCTGCAGCCGCAGGGCTTCTGCCGAATCACCCATGGCCGAGGCTGCCTTGGCAGCTTCAAACCACCCTTGCACCTCCGCGGGAATCTCAGTTCTCACCTGTGCAAGCAGGCCCGCATCCGCTCGGCTACCCGGAGGGGGCACCCGCTCCAGAGCCCCCGCCGGCAAGGCAACCAGGAGCACCAAGGGGACACACAGGAGCCGGGCTGCGCCGTCGCTTGGGAATCGGCGCGTCATGACAGCGAAGCTCTGAAGGCCATTATGTCCAGAATCCGCAGTTCCCATCCGCAGGTGCCCCTGCTGGGTGGTCTGTTGCTCCGCCGCCAAGTCGCTCCGCCCCAGGGCAAGGGCTGCGCTGCGCGTCGGCCGGTAGGCCAGGTTGTACCGATGTTGATCCAGGTCTTCAGCCGTCAAGATGAGCTCGACCTAGCGGCAACGCAGTTGGAGCCTGAGGGTGCGATCAACCGACCGTTAGCTGAGGCTGGGACGCGAAGGAATGAAGGCTGACTGGCAGAGCGAGAGCCCCGAGCTGCGAGCCCAGCGGCTCATCAGCCTCAGCGAACTGCAATAGGAGTCCCGGAGGTCTGGCCAACCTGCAGTGCCCTTACCGGCACTCATGCGACTGCACGATTAGCGAACCTGCTTTTAATTGATCCGCCGTGACCTCTGCGGCGAGCTTGCCGAGGCGTCGATCCAGCCGCCCACGGAAATACCAAGGAGCACCGCGACGCCTAGCGCCGCACTAAAACCAGGTGACAAAATACAAGTGGGCAACCCTAGAGTCAATATCAGTACTGATGGTTTAAGTCTTGGTTTCGGCAATGGCAGGCCTCATGGCTCATAAGCCAAGGACGGAGTAGTACACAAGGAAAGGGGAGGCATCTTGGCCACCAGGGCAGAAAGCACACTCCTGCATTAGGAGTCAATGTCATTTTAGATTGCGCTCACTATGCCCATTGTCTTCCTCACTTCTTTGTCCACGCACAAGGAATTCACTCCTGCTTTGCCCTTCACAGCTGTATTCATCCACAAGGTTGGAATGGAATGAGATGAAATACCGTCGGAGGCGAATCCTAGCGGCCAGGCAAAAGGGGTTCGCCCACCCTTGACGATCTGATCCCTAGTGGGCCGCGTTAATCCCCATCTGCACCTCGACGATTGCCTGATCAATGAGCCTGATGGCGTTGACACGGTGGCCGGCCTTGTTATTGGTAGCGGCCTCCAGGGACGCCTTGGCTGCCTGCAACTGGCCCAAGGCGTTACGCATGTTGGGTTGGTCGGCCCGGGCCAGGGAGATCGAAAGCACGCTGCCGGCGAGAACGACGGTGTTGAGGGCGAGGGAGAGTCGGCGGTTCATCGCTTCAGAATGGGATAGGTTTTGAGGATAACAGTCAGTTGCCCATCTTCCATGGCAGGCTGGAAAGGAAAGGATGCGACAGCTCCCTTCTAGCCCGCAGAGGATTGTAGGCTTGGTATACCACGAACCTTTCGGGTTCCACCGGCAGTCCCTCCTACCCCAGCGCTTGCCCGCGGCAACTGCCCTAGCGAGACTCTGGGAACCCAAGCCCAATCACGCGAAATAGATCCGTGATCGCAGGTATGGACTGGGTTCATGGGCGGCAAGCAGCTTGGCTTTGGTGATTAGGAGCAGACCACGGCCAAACAGCGCACCAGACGCGAGCGATTTTTGGCGGAGATGGAGGCCGTTGTGTCATGGAAGGCGCTGATCGACCTGATCGAGCCCCATTACCCCAAGACCAGTTCCAAGGGCGGTCGCCTTGTTGCCCAGAGCTTCCCTAGGAAGGCTTGGCTGATGGGACAGAGCCTTGCACAATCGAAAGGCCGAGATCACCACTTAACAAGAAGGGACACGTGAATGCTCCCACAATGCACACTCGCAAGTCGACGGAACACTCAGCATGTGCATCGACGCATTTGTTGCTGGTGATAGCCAAACCAAGTCCTCTTGATCAAATCTGTGGAGAGCCTGTGTGCACCTGGCGGGGCTGGAAATGGCCTGAACGCCATCAGCCGCTGCGCGGCGGCTGCGACACAACGCCCGACCAGCGCTGGTTGGGCCCCGTACACGATTGGAGCCTCGAC
>CAIKWV010000249.1 GCA_903831165.1 uncultured cyanobacterium | reverse complement strand
TGGGTTTCGCACTGCTGGTTGGGGTGCTGCCACCGATCGAACGGTGCTAGCCAAACTGTCCCGCCAGCCCGTTGTTCGACGTGGTCAGGAGAGATCCAGGCCCAGTTGGATCTCTCCCTGGTCGTCGTTCTCAGAACCACGGCGACGACGGGCTCCGCTGCGACCTCCAGACAGGCCCGAGCGCCGCGAGCCATGCCTGTCCTGGATCGCATCCGCCAGCTCATCGAAACCCTGTTGCTGGCGTCTGGCCCAGAGCCGCTCCCGCGCTTCCCGGGCGGCGACCGTGGGCTCCACGATCGGCCGCGGGTAGTCGATGCCGAGCACACAGCTCAGCCGTTCCTGGCTGATCGCCGCCATCGTCCAGGGTTCGTGCAGGTGCACCAGCGGCACCCGGCGCAGTTCCGGCAGCCAGCGCCGCAGGAGCTGACCATCGGGGTCGTGATCCTGTCCCTGCTTGATCGGGTTGTAGATGCGGATCGTGTTGATGCCGGTGGTGCCTGACTGCATCTGGCACTGGCTCCAGTGGATGCCGGGTTCGTAGTCGACGAACAGCCGCGCCAGATGCAGGCCGCTCTGGCGCCAGGGCAGGTTCAGGTGGTGGCTCGCCACCGACATCAGCATGGCGCGCATGCGGAAGTTGATCCAGCCCGTGGCAATCAGGGCTCGCATGCAGGCATCCACGAACGGCAGGCCCGTGCGTCCTTCGGCCCAGGCCGCCAGATGTTCGGGGTCGCAGGCCTCGGACTCGGCGGTGAGCGGATGCAGCTCCCGGAACTCCAGATCCGGCTGGCTTTCCAGCTTCTGGATGAAGTGGCAGTGCCAGTGCAGCCGCTCATCAAAGCCGCGTAGGGCCCGCAACCACTCGCCCCGTTGGCCGGCAGGCAGGGCCTTGAGCGCGTCGCGGCGGCGGCGGCCAGCCTGCACCAGTTCGCGCATGGACAGGGTGCCCCAGGTGAGGTGGGCCGAGAGGCGCGAACAACTGCTGAAGGCCGTGCGGGGGCTGGAGAGTTCCCGGTGATAGCGGGCTCCGCGCTCGATCAGGAAACTCTCCAACAGGGCCAGCGCCTCCTGCCGCCCCCCGCGCTGCCGCTGTGGGCAGGGGTCCTCCCGCAGGCCCAGATCGGCGGCGCAGGGAATGGCGCCCGGGGCGATGCCGGCTAGGGGGTGCAGGGCCTCCGGTGCTGGGGTGATCGCCTCGGCCATGCGCTCCTCCCAGCGGCGTGCCCAGCCGTTGCGGCTGCCCAGCCGCCGGATCACGCCGAACTGGGGGATCTCGATCCAGGGGATGGCGTGCTGGCGGGCCCAGTGGGCCACCCGCCGATCGCGGGCATAGGTCCAGCCGTTGCCGGTTTCCTCATGGCTCCAGAGGGCCGCGATGCCGAACTGGGTGCGGGCTCGCTCCAGCACCTCCTCCACCGGGCCGATGCGCACCACCAGGGTCTGGCCCAGCAGCGCCAGGGCTGCTCGCAGCTCCCCCAGGCTTTCGGCGCAGAACTCCCACTGGCGCCCCGAGGCGTCGGCCTGCTGCCACAACTGCGGCTCGATCACGGCCAGGGGCAGCACCGCCCCTGCGCGGCTGGCCTGCAACAGCGGCTGGTGATCGACAACCCGTAGGTCCCGCTTGAACCAGACCACCTGCAGCGGTTCCACTCCCTTGGATGGCATCAGCTACGCACCATCCTGGACTCGGCCCTGGGCTGAGTGCGGCGCTGCCGCTGTCGCTGGCCTGGGCAGCCGGCCGCAGGCAAGCTGGAGCCCTACCGATTGTCGATGGATTGCGGCGATGCCTCGTCTGCGGCTTGTTTGCCTTGACGGCCCGATCGGCCGATGACGGTCGCCGTCGCCCTGGCCATGCTTGAGCGACAGGGCCACTGGCTGCTGCAGCTCCGGGACGACATCCCCGGCATCGCGGCGCCCGGTTGCTGGGGCCTGTTCGGCGGCCATCTCGATCCGGGAGAAAGCCCGGAGCAGGCCCTGCGCCGTGAACTGCTCGAAGAGATCGCCTGGCCGGCGGGGGTGCTGAGCTTCTGGTTCCGCGACAGCAATCCCCAGCGGATCGCCCATTTCTTTCGGGCGCCCCTGACGGTGCCGCTGCAGGCGCTGCAACTGCTGGAGGGGCAGGACATGGTGCTGGCCAGCCTTGAGGCCCTCAGCAGCGGCAGGATCTGGAGCCCCCGCCTGGGTCAGCTGCGGCCGCTCGCCCCTTCATTGCAGTGTGCCTTGAACCGGCTGCGCTCAGATCCGTCGTCCACCGTCGTCTGATCAGCCAGCGGCGTTCAGCAGCAGGACATCTGCCAGCTGTGGCTGACGGGGGTGGGCCCGGGGGCCGTGGAGGCCAGCCGGCGGATGCGCACGCGGAAGGTGCTGTGGGCCGGGCCCAGGTGCTGGATCAGGGCCTCCCGGGCTTCGTGGTGCAGCTCCTCTAGGGACGCTGCGGTGATGGTGATCGGACGGTTCTCAGCAATTGCTTCGATCTGGCCGGGCCGGTCGCTGAGAACGCAGAACACCATCTCGCGCATGGATGAAAGATCTCCCTGGTCCTCAACCATCCTTGTGGCCACGGGCCCTGATGGGGGGTGCCACGGAATACGGGGAACCGATCCCCCGGACACGGGCCGGGGCCGACCCCACCGGACCCGGGTAACCGAACCACGGAAGCGCGGGTGGGCTTCGTAAAGTCTTGTAAAGACGCCTTGCCACTTTGAAGCCACTCTCCCTCAGTCGTGAATTCGCCATGGAAGCCCACGGTCGTGCCATCGATGCCTGTAACGACATCGAAGAGTTGCGCGCGGCCGCCAAGAACTTGCTGCACGCCTGGCAATTGCAGGCCTCCTTCAGCGAAGACTTTGCGGCCCAGCTGCTCGGCATCCAGGCCCGTACTTTCTGAGCGGTCGGCTGGACTCGATGTTGAGGGCTGAAGGGCTGACGTCGTTGTAGCCGCAGCCGATCACCTTGTGGCCAGAACTCTTGCTGAGCTCCCCCGAAGCCATGGGCAGCACAGAGCCAACCGGCTTCTTGATTACCCAGCTCACTCCGCGCAGGGCAGCCTAGGCACATAGACTGGTACGCATATACCAGTCAAGTCATGTCACGCAGTGCCATCCAATTCCAGAAAGGCCTCTCCCTGCCTGAGTTCCAGCGGCTCTACGGTTCCGATGCGCAATGTGAGGCTGCTCTGGAGAAGGCCCGCTGGCCCGATGGGTTCCGGTGTCCGCGTTGCTATGGCCGCGAGCATGGGCTGGTCTATGGCCGGAGGCTCAAGCGCTATCAGTGCCGTACCTGCGGCCATCAGGCCACCCTCACGGCCGGCACGATCATGCAGGCCACCAAGCTGCCGCTGACAACCTGGTTCCTGGCCTTTTATCTGATCGGCCAGGCCAAAACTGGGATCTCCTCGCTGGAGCTCAGCCGCCATCTTGGCGTCAACTACGACACTGCCTGGCTGCTGCACAATAAGATCCTGCGCGCAATGACTGAGCGGGAGGAGGCTTACCTGCTGCGGGGAAAGATCCAGATGGATGATGCCTACCTTGGCGGAGAACGCCCGGGCGGCAAGGCGGGTCGGGGATCAGAGAACAAGATTCCGATCGTCGCCGCCGTCTCCTTGAACGAGGCTGGCCATCCGATTCACGCCAGGATCACAGCCGTGAGCGGCTTCAGCTCAGAAGCGATCTCTGACTGGGCTAAACGCCACCTCGCGCCTGGCAGCCATGTTCTCTCCGATGGACTGGCCTGCTTCCGCGCCGTCACCACGGCCAACTGCCACCACAAGGCAGTTGTCACCGGCGGCAAGCACCCCAACGACCTGCCGCAGTTCCGCTGGATCAATACCCTGCTGGGCAACCTCAAGACCAGCTTCAGCGGTACCTTCCACGCCTTCAACTTTGACAAGTACGCCAGGCGCTACCTGGGCGGCTACTGCTTCCGCTTCAACCGTCGATTCTCGATGGCTGGGATGACCGAGCGGATCGCCAATGCGGTCTGCTGCTGCATGCCGCTCACAGAACGGGATCTCAGGGTCGCGGAGGTTTATGGGTAATCAAG
>CAIKWV010000248.1 GCA_903831165.1 uncultured cyanobacterium | reverse complement strand
CCCGAATCAGAGCGGCACCATGGTGGTGGAGCTCTCCGGCGACATCGACGAACTCGATGCGGCCGAGCTCTGGCTGGAGCGCCAGGGGCTGGGCCTGAACCGGGTGCCGGGTGAGATTCGCGTCGATCCCCTGCTCTGCGTGGATTGCGGCATCTGCTCCAGCGTCTGCCCCAGTGGTGCCCTGCGTTTTGATGGTCAGGCGCAGCAGCTGCACTTCCAGGCTCCTTACTGTCTGGTCTGTGAGCAGTGCATTCCCAGTTGCCCCCTGGAGGCAATCGATCTGGTCCTGGAGACGCGATGAAATCCCTGCTGCGCCTGACCCTGCTGCCGGTCCAGGCCCCGATGCTGCTGCTGCTGTTTGTCATCAGCACTTATCTCGGCATGCACTGGAGCCGGCCGATCGAGCTGGAAGCCAGTGAGCTGGCCTCCCTGGGCACCCTGATCTGGTCGGCGGAATGTCTGCAGGCCCTGGTGGTGGTGGTGGTCTGCACCATGCCCGACCTGCTGCTGCGTCAGATTTCAACCCTGATGGCCGCCAGCCGGGTGGTGAGCCTGGTGGTCACCTTGCTGTTGGTGATCACCGGCGGGCTCTATCTGCTGCACCTGGAGGTGTTCTCCAATGTGCTGATCCTCGGCTCGGCGGTGCTTCTGGCCCGGCTGGATCTGGCGCGGATCCGCGTGCAGCCCTCCCCGCCGCTGCTGGCGATCCTGCTGAGCCTGCTGGTGCTCAGTGGCGCGGCGCTGGGGCGCACCCTCGAAGCCCGTTACCAACCGAATTCCCCGCATGTCCAGGCCGGCAGCAGCGTGACCGAGCCCTCGTCCGACCGGCCCGCCGCGGTGGCTGGCTCACCGGCCGCCCATCCCCAGGGGGCGTTGACCCATGCCGGCGCTGAGCACCCGACGATGAATCGGGCCATACCCCATGTCGGCCATCTCCGCACCGCGGTGCCGAAAGACTCGGCGCCCTGAGCACCTCTGGACCCAGTAGCTCCACTAGCACCTCGGCGGACTCCAGGACCGCGGCGTCGCCGGGGCCCAGGCCCTTGACAGCAGGCTGGTGCGCTCGCGTCAGGGGGGGCTGAGCTGCTGGACCTGGCGCCAAGGCTCAGGGGATCCCTGAGGAAGCCCTGGAAAGCCGGTCGCCAGTAGGGAGACGCCCATCTGCGCCAACGGAGTCTCCACGCTCCCGCTGGCGCCGCTCAGGGGTTGTCCAGAGGTTCCCTAACAGCGCGGTTCCGCCCCCCGCGCCAGCTGCTGGTAGCTCCAGGCATTGCCGAGCACCTTTTTGACGTACAAACGCGTTTCCGGATAGGGAATCGCCTCCACCCAGAGTTCGGGGGCGCGCCGCAGCTGATCCGGGTGCCAGCTCTGCACGGCGCCGGGTCCGGCGTTGTAGCTGGCGACGGCCAGCATCGGCTGCCGCTGCCATTGCCCCAGAAGGCCCCGCAGGTAGCGGCTGCCCAGCTCCACATTGCGGGCGGGATCCTCCAGCTCGGTGGCGCTCAGCGGTCGTCCCGCCAGCTCGGCGGCGGTCTCGGGCATCAGTTGCATCAGACCGACGGCCCCCACCGAGGAACGCACGGTCGGGGTGAAGCGGGACTCCTGCTTCGCCAGGCCCTGAAGCAGGACCATGGGCAGATTCTGGTCGCGGCCGGCGCTGCGGAACACCGCCTGGAAGCGCGGCGGATGCAGGCTCACCTCCAGCTGGGGCAGCAGCCGGCATTGGTCGGGTTTCAGGGCCATGGCGGCCCGATCCAGCTGGGCCAGGCCGGTCCAGTCATCGCCGACGCCCTGGCGCAGACGCCCCTCCACCAGCAGCTCCTGGCTCTGCACGGGGGGCACATTGGCGCGCCGCTGGCGCCAGGTTTCCCAGGCCTCGGTGCGTTGATCCAGCCGCCAGAGCCGGTCGAGGCCGGCCTCGCCGCTGGCCAGCGGTTGCCAGGTGTCGGCGGCGCCGTTGCGGCCCTGATCAGCGCTGGCATCCGGAGCGAGATCGCCTTGGCCCAGGTGCAGCGCCGCTCGCCAGCCGTAGTACCCGCCGGGGTTGCGGTACAGCAGCTCCTCCCAGATGGACCGGGCTTCCGGGGTCTGGCCGCTCCGGTCCAGGGCATAGCCCAGCCAGAAGCGCTGCCGGGCCGCCAGCGGTGGCGGCTGCCGTTCGGCGGGGATGGCCCGCAGCAGGGTCAGGGCGGCGCTCCACTGGCCGGCCAGCAGCTGGCGGCGGCTCAGGTCCCACTGCAGATCCCAGCTGGCCGGATCGTCGGGCCAGCGCTTCAAAACGTCGAGGGCGGCGCTGCTGGCGCTCGGTGTGGTCGCCCCGCCGCCGGGTTTCGCTTCGCTGCCGCCGGCCGCGGCCAGAACCCGGTGGGCCGCCACGGGGGCACTGGCGCGCCAGCGCTCCGGCAACTGGCCCAGGGCCGCATCACTGGCCGGCCCCTCCTGCTGGCTGAGCAGGCGCACGGCCTCCTCGGCCTCTGGGCTGTCCGGGGCCTGGCGCACCAGGGACACCAGCAGCTTCAGGGCCCGCTCCTTGTCGGCGCCATCGCCTTGCAGCCAGGGCCTGGCCAGGGCTAGCTGAGCGCTGGGGGGCAGCTGGCCGCCGGTGCCCAGGCAGGTGAGGGCGGCCTGGGGGTCGCCCAGTTCGGCCAGGGCCGCCGCCAGCTGGCTTCGCTGCGTGGCGCTCGGCCCCTGGGCGCCGGTTTTGCAGCTGGACAGGATCTTCTCCTGGGCGCCGGGCCAGCGGGCACCCCAGCGGGCCAGGTGCAGGGCTCCGGCGCGGGCGGCCGCTGGCGCCGGGCCGGCCTCCACGGCGGCCGCCAGGGCTGCCGGATGGGCGGGGAAGCGCTGCAGCAGCTGCTGGCGCAGTCGCGGGTTCCGGCGGCCGAGGGCATAGAGGGCATCGGCACTGGCGGGATCGCTGGGGAAGCGGCGCAGCAGCTGGTGCCACAGGCTTGTGGCCCGGGCCGGCTGGTCCAGGGACTCGCTGGCCAGGGCCTGGTGTTTGAGCACGACCGCCGCCAGGGGATCGGGGCCCCAGCCCTGGCTGGCGAGCAGCCGCTGCTGCAGCCGGGGATCCGCCGCCGCTTCGGCCTGACGCTCCAGCAGCAGGCTGGCTTCGCGCCGTTGCCATGGATCGGGAGACCAGCGCCTGAGGCGCTCCAGGGTCGATGCGGGGGTGTCCGGCGTCAGGGGGGGCAGGCTGTGCAGCAGCGCCCGGCCCCCCAGCAGGGCCACGCCCGTGCCCAGACAGGAGGCCGCCAGCAACAACGAGAGGCGCGTCAAGGGCCCTGGTCCGGACAATTGGCGATCATTCTGGACACCACCCTGTTCCGTCTCGGTGTCCCTGCTGTCCCTGCCGCAGCGCCTGAGCCGCTGGTCCCAGTCCTGGTTGGCGGCCTTGCCACCCGCCCTGACCAGCTTGCCCGGGGCTGGGCAGCGGCGCCGCACCCTGCTGGCTGCGGTGCTGGCGGCCCTGGCCCTGGTGCTGCGGCCCTGGCCGCCGTTCCTGTGGTTGCCGGGCTGGTGTGTGGGCGGCTTGCTGCTCTGGGCCCTGGTCGAGCTGCTGGCTTTGCTGTATCGGCCGCGGCGCTGGCGCTGAGTCGCCAACCAGGAGGTGCGGCGGGGCCCGATCGCTCCTGGAGGCGCTTCATCAGACCCGGCCCAGGCCTGCAGGCCGGGGCATCAAGGCCCTGGGATCAGTCGACGTAGCCTGCGCCCAGATCGTCGGGACGGGGAGATGGCCGAGGCCAGTGCAGTGGGCAGTGGGCTGGGCAGTGGCGCGGGCGACCGCGGGGCGCCATCGCAGGCCACCACACCGATCGGGGCCAGCCTGGGAGCTGCCGTGGCCGGCTTCGGCACCGATGGCATCCGCGGCCGCGTCGGCAGCCAGGTGACGCCGGCGTTGGCGCTGCAGGTGGGCTACTGGTGCGGCCTGGTGCTGCCGGCCGAAGGGCCCGTGGTGATCGGCACCGATTCGCGCAGCAGCGGGCCGATGCTGGTGGCGGCCCTCACCGCCGGACTGACGGCCGCGGGTCGCGAGGTCTGGCAGATCGGCCTGTGCCCCACCCCGGCGGTGCCCGGCACGATCCGGCGCCTGCAGGCGGCCGGAGGCCTGATGGTGTCCGCCAGCCACAATCCGCCCCAAGACAACGGCATCAAGGTGTTCGGCGCCAGCGGCGCCAAGTTGCACAAAGAACAGCAGCAAGCGATCGAGGCGGGTCTGCGCGGCGAGGCCCCAGCGCCGCCCTTCGATGGCCAGGGCACGGCCCACCAGCGCCAGGACCTGCTGGAGGCCTACCGCCAATCCCTGCTGGAGAGCACGAAGGGATGCCGGCTCGACGGGGTGAAGGTGGTGCTCGATCTCTGCTGGGGATCGGCCACGGCCTGCGGCGAACAGGTGTTCCGGGAGCTGGGGGCCGATCTCACCGTGCTGCACGGTCAGCCCGATGGCTCCCGCATCAATCAGGGCTGCGGCAGCACCCACCTGGAGCCGCTGCGCCAGGCCGTGCAAGAGAGCGGCGCGGCGATGGGATTTGCCTTCGATGGCGATGCCGATCGGGTGCTGGCGGTGGATGGCCGCGGCCGCAGCGTCGATGGCGATCAGATCCTCTATCTGTGGGGAACGGCCCTCAAGGAGGCTGGAGCGCTGCCCGACAACCGCATCGTCGCCACGGTGATGTCCAACCTGGGCTTCGAAAGGGCCTGGACCGAAGCCGGAGGCCTGCTGGAGCGCACGGCGGTGGGCGACCAGTACGTGCATGCGGCGATGGAGGAGTTGGGGGCCGGCCTGGGAGGAGAACAGTCAGGTCATATCCTTTCTGCCCAGCACGGCATGAGCGGCGACGGCTTGCTCACGGCATTGCAGGTGGCCACCCTGGTGCAAAGTCGCGGTCAGAGTCTGAGCGACTGGATGGACCACAGCTGGCAGTCCTATCCCCAGAAATTGGTCAACATCACCGTGCAGGACCGCCACCAACGCACCCACTGGCAGGAGTGTGAGGAGCTGCGCCTGGCGGTGCAACAGGCCGAAACCGCCATGGCCGGCCACGGCCGCGTACTGGTGCGCGCCAGCGGCACCGAACCGTTACTGCGGGTGATGGTGGAAGCGGCGGAACAGCAGCAGGTGGATCACTGGTGCGAAGTGCTGGCGGCGGCGGCGGAGCGGGGGTTGGTTGGGGGGTGAGAGATCCCCTTCAATCGCCATGCTCTCGCCATCTCCGTAGGGGCTTGTATTCCTGAAGCGACTTGATCTCGTGCTGCAGCTCGCGGTGCCTGCTCAGGTCTGTTCAGCGTTCAGTCGTTGATTGCTGGCCTGCCCACCAACTCTCCCGCCATGGCCAGCGCCCCGCTGCAGGCATCGCCCGCCGGCTCCTGCAGCCTGGCTCCCGGCAGCTCTCGGTTCAATGCCTCCTCAAAGGCCTGCCGGAGTGCCTGCAGGTGGGTGATCGCCCCTCCCAGGGCCGCCACCGCGGGCGCCTCCAGCCCCAGCGCTCTGGCCACGCCGGCCACCGAGGCCGCCAGGGCTGTGCCGTTGTGCCGCAGGATCGCCTGGGCTTGGGGATCGCCGTTGTCGGCGCTCTGGGCCACCACTGGCGCCAGCCTGGCGAAGCCGGCGGCTCCGAACTCCGGCCGCACCACCAGCGCCTTGATCCTCTCCGGCGCCTGGGGATCGTCGACAGCCACCGCCAGGGCCTGCCACAGGGCCGCCCGTAGCGGTGTGTCATCCAGCCGCCCATCGGCCATCTGCAGGCTCAGGCTCAAGCCATCGCGGCCGATGTCCATGGCCGAGCCAGCACCATCCAGTAGCCAGCCCCAGCCGGCGCAGCGATGGTCCCGCCCCTGTCCGTCACGGCCCACGGCGATCGTGCCGGTGCCGCTGATCACGATGATGCCGGGCCCGCTCGTGAAGGCGCCGCGCAGGGCGGTGCGCTCATCGCCGGTCACGGCCAGCTGTGAGCGCGGCAGGCCCAGGGCCGCCGCGGCCAGGCTCAGGCCCAGCTCCTGCACGTCGCTGCCCTGTTCAATCCCGCTGGCGCCCACGGCGGCGGCCAGCAGCGGAGCCGTGGCCAGCACCTGCGGGTCCGGCCTGGTTGCCTCTGCTCCGCCGTCCTGCGTTCCCAGGGGTCCGTGCCTGTGCATCGGTCCTGCTGCGCCGATCTGCTTGCGGGCGGCGGCGAGGCTCTGGGTCAGGGCCTGCTGAAACCGCTCGGGCCCTTCTGCGGCGGCCAGATGGCAGACGCCGGGCCCCTCTCCCTCGGCCACGGTGCTGCCATCGGCCGTGGCCAACCGGCAGGTGGTGTGGGTCTGGCCGGCATCAAAGCCGGCGATCAGCCCATCCGCCTCCTGGCTGTTCAGGCCCTGTCGGACTGCCTCAGGTGGGCCTGGGCCCGGCCGCCGGCCCAAGGCCTGCCCCTCAGCCATCGAGGCTCGCCGAGGCGCTTGAACCCTTGACCGAGGCCCCGGCACCCTGCTGGGAGGCCGCCAGGGTGGCCAGGCTGAAGAAGGCCACCAGCTGCACTTCGGGCCGGAAGAAGATCGTGTCGGTCAGCCCCTGGATCGCCAGGCCGACGAACACGGCCACCGCCGCCAGGCTGGGCAGCACCAGTGGACCTTGGGAGCGCCACTGGCCGATGCCGGTGCGCACGGCGCAGAGGAACAGGGCGGTGCCGGCCAGCAAGCCGGGGAGGCCGGCTTCAACGGTCCATTCCAGCGGAATCGAGTAGGCGCTCAGGGCGTTGAACTTGGCCTGCTGGTACAGGGGATAGATCAGGTTGAAGGCGCTGTTGCCCGGGCCGATGCCGATCCAGGGGCGGTCCTGGATCATCTGCAGCACGGACGTCCAGACGTTCATGCGGAAGTTGTTGG
>CAIKWV010000247.1 GCA_903831165.1 uncultured cyanobacterium | reverse complement strand
CTTTATAGACCATCATCACTCACCTTTCAGCATGCCACGCCAATCCGTATTGATCCTCAAGCACGATCGACATGCCAATGGCGCATTGCCCGCACGGCTGGTAGGTGCAGCAGGGCTTGCTCCCATCCCTGCAGGTCGACGTGCCTGGGAGCGGCATCGAGGTTGAGGGCGATGGCTTCGCTGAGCAGGTGCAGCACCGCGGCCCGCGGATGGAGATCGCGATGCCGGCGCCGGCGGCCCAGGCCACGGGCCCGGCGGTCAGCGGCACCGGATGAAACAGTCGCTGCGTCGCCTCGACCACCACCATCACCATGCCGGCGGAGACGGTCAGCAGTCCGTTGAGCAGGGAGGCCATCTGGGGGCTACGCCCAGCGCCATCGGTGAAGCACCCGCAGGCCTGGCAATGGCTCAGGTGCTCCGCTGCCCAGCCGAGACCCAGAGGCGCACCACATGGCCGAGGTTATGGAGGGCTTCGCCGACTAGGGCCAGGGGAGCCGAACCCCAGTCCGATCGCCAGTTCCAGCGCCGTGAGGCCGCTGTTGGGGACGGTGCTCCAGCGGCAGGGACGGGAGGCCCGGCCACCGCCATGGAGGCCTTGATCGTGACGCTGCTGCTGGCCGGCTTGGTGCGGGTGATGGTCGCCTTTGGAGGTGCAGTGCCGCGGGGTGGGGCCATCATCCAACTTGTGCGCAATGCTGCCGCTCTGGCTGCGGCCAGCGCCTTGGCGCCGCTTCTGGCGCTGGTGATCCCTGAACTGGCGCCGCCCGGCTGTCTGGCGGCCGCGATGGCTCTGGCCACCGTTCGGCTCCCAACGTGCCGCGCTCCTGGGCTGGCAGCGGTGCGCATCAGCCGTCAGGATGATGGTTCCTTCCACCTCTCTGACGGTGTCCCATCCGCCCCTGCGTCCTGCCATTGCCATGCTTCTGGTCGGTTGCAGCAGCCTGCTGGCATCGATGACTCCGGCGCTGGCCGGGCCGTACCAGCAGACTCTGAAGCTGCAGGGGGTGACCTTCAAGCTGAAGGCCGTGGGAGCAGGCTCCAGCCAACAGCTGACGGTCCAGGCCGAGCGCGATGGCAAACCCCTGGCGCAGGAGCAGAAGCAGCTGGACGGCACCGTGGTGGGAGCGGAGGTGGAGGACCTCAACGGTGATGGGCTGCCCGAGCTGTTCATCTATGAACAGAGTGCCGGCAGCGGCAGCTACGGGTCGGTCTGGGCCTGGAGCGTCAGCCGCCGCGGATCGCTGCTGCCGATCCGGCTGGGGGCCATGTCGTCCCGGGATTCCAGCGGCTACCGCGGCCACGACAAGTTCGCCGTCGTCGAGTCCAATCTGGTGCGCCGTTTCCCGATTTATCTCCCCGGCGACAGCAACGCCCGTCCCAGCGGCGGCACCCGCCAGGTGACCTACAAGCTGGTCCCGGGTGGGGCGGCAGGACAGTTGCAACCAGTGAACTCCAGCCAATACTGAGCGGTTCTGCCGTCTGCATTTCCACGGGAGTGTCTGGCCCGGTGCGCGTGAGTTGGCTGCAGTCAGGCACGATTCCCTCATCGGTTCGCTCGACCTTGATGCGGGCAGTTGACGCGATGAAAACCTTGGCGTTTCAGCCGTTGAAGGCCAGGAACGTCCAGGCCTCAGGATCGGCTGCGGCAATCAACAGCAAGGCCCCTGTGACGCAGGTGTAATCACAGATGAAGATGATGCGGTTCAGGAAGCGGGCCTCCCCCTGCATCGACCAGAAGTGATGGAAAATAATCGGGGCGATCAGGGTGAAGGGAATCAGGGCGGCGGCTGCCCAGGCGGCTTGATAGCCGATCATCAGCAACAGACCCGCAATGGACTGATTTGCGACACCGGCCCAGAACAGAAGCCGGGCCACGGGCAATCCGCGCGTTTCGAGTGACTCAATGATCGCTCCGGATGAGCGGGCATTCGCAATGCCAAACCCCAGAAAAAATGCGCCGACCAGCACCTCAACGCCGCGTAGTATCCATTCGCCAATCATCAGCCAGGCTCCGGCACCTGGGAGTCACTGTATGGCAGGGTTTGAATCAAGCCAGCCAATCCATGGGTCGCCTACCGCAGCCAGCGCATCAGCACTTCGCTGATCACGCCTCGCGGCAGCAGCACCAGTGGCAGGAACCAGGCCACATTGAAAAAGAACAGCGGCAGATAGGCGGTGAACGCCAACAGCAGCAACAGACCAGCGCCGGCCAGGTCACTGAGGATCAACGCTGTCCACTGGCGGTGGTTGACCTGCCAGGCGGCCAAGGCCAGGCTGGGCAACCAGCCGGCGAGCAGCAGCATCTGAAACACCTGGCTCCCTGTCAGGCCGCTGCCTTCCCCGCTGCGCGCCCGGCTGGCCAGCAGGCCGATCCAAGCCAGGCCCAGGCCCAGATGCACGATCAGCCAGGTTTGAGACGCTTTGGCCATGAACGGTGAGAGGTCGCAATCAGATCCCAGACCCGGTGTTGGCGTCGAAATTGTCGATCTGTTGATGTATGGGATCAGGGACAGGAACTACCCCGCGCCGTGGAGCCTCAGTTTGCCTTGACCCCTTCGATGCGATCTTCAATGTCCTGGTAGATCTCCTGCAGCTGGGCGATGTTCTCGTCGCTGGTCTCCCAATAGCCGCGGCCGTTAACTTCGAGCAGGGTGCCGACGATGCGGCGGAAGCTGTGGGGGTTGAGCTCCATCAGACGCTTGCGCATCTCGGCATCATTGATGAATGTTTCGTTGGCTTCTTCATAGACGAAGTTGTCAACGGCGCCGCTGGTGGCGCTCCAGCCCAGGGTGAAATTGAGCCGTTTGGCCACCTCGCGTACCCCTTCGTAGCCGGAATCG
>CAIKWV010000246.1 GCA_903831165.1 uncultured cyanobacterium | reverse complement strand
GATGCGCACCAGCTGGTCGCTGCGCTGCAGGTTGTAGTAGCTCTCGCTGACGTTTAGCTGCAGCAGGCGCAGGTCGTTGGCGTAGCTGCTGCGGGCCTCCTGCAGCCGGGCCCGGGCTGCCCGCACCGCCGGCGTGCGGGCAAAGTCCACCAGGGCATAGCCCAGTTCCAGGCCTGCGGCGCTGTTGCGCACACCCTGGATCAGGTAGGCGTCGGCGCCGGTGGGTACATAGAAGGCGCCGCCGGGGGCGAAGGCACCGCCATAGCCCAGCACCGGATTGCCCACGGCCGCCGCGAAGCTGGTGCCCGCCTGGTCGTAGCCGAGGCCGGCCACCGCCAGCAGCCGCGGCCAGTAGCTGCCCAGGGCCGCCTGCAGCTCGGCCAACTGACGGGCCACCCCCAGGCGCCTGGTCTGGAGCTGGGGACTCTGGGCGTAGGCGATCGCCAGGGCCTGGGCCAGGCTGAGGCCCTGCACGCTGCCGGCCTTCAGTTCGGTGGCGCTCGGCAGCGCGAGGGCCGCACCGGCTGCAGTCGGCTGGGGGATGCCGGTGCCGGCGGGGCGGTTGGCCCGTAGCAGAGACGGGGTCAGTGGCAACGCCTCGGGGCGATTGTGGGCCGGTGGGACGGCGGAGCTGGGCAAGATCTGATCCAGCAGCCGCAGCTCCAGATCCAGCCGGGTCCAGGAGCGCTCCAGCTGGCCGATGCCGGCGCCGGCCTTGGGGGTGGCCAGTGGTGCGGAGGGCAACGGTGGCGAAGCCACGGTCTGACCACGGCTGGCCGGGACAATTCCCACCAGCAGGCTGGAGCTCAGAAGCAGCCAGGGGATGGGGCCAAACCGGACCGGCCAGCGTGGTGTCCACCGATCGGCCAGGAGCTGCGGGAGTGGCGCATGGCGGCTGCGATCGACGGCTGATCCAAGCCAGGCAACCGGCCGTATCAATCCAGCCGTTCCGGTGAGACTGGTGGGAGGCTTGTTCTGGGGTTGCGGCCGGGCAGCACCGTCAATCTGCTGACTCACAACGCCTGGCGCCATGGATTCGGCCGCCCCAGCATCGGTGTTGGAGGCACCGAAGCAGGCGCGGAGCAACCCAGCTCCCCAACTGGTCGGTCATGGCACTGTCCAGCAGGCGGCACGATGATGGCGGCGTCCATGGCCCTGTGCCCTGAGCCATGCATCTCACCCCCGATCTCGAAGCCCTGCTGCGGATGGGACTGGCGGTGCTCTGCGGTCTGGCGGTCGGTGTCAATCGTGCCCATCACGGCAGCACGCCTCACCCCAACAGGCTGCGGGTCCACGTTCTGGTGGGCCTCAGTGCCTGCCTGATGGTGCTGGCGGCCGGTCCGGATCAGGAGGCCCGCAGCCGGGTGATCCAGGGGGTGGCCACCGGGGTTGGTTTTCTGGGCGCCGGCGAGATTCTGGTGCCCTCCAGGCCCCGCAAGCATGCCCCGCCGGAGGTGATGGGTCTGAGCAGCGCCGCCTCGATCTGGTTCACCGCCTCCCTGGGGGTCACGGTGGCGGCCGCCAGTCCGCTGTTTGCCATGGTGGCCCTGGTGCTGGCGCTGGTGACCCTGTCCGATCGGCGCAATGGTGGGGATCTGCCGCCGTCGTCGGGGCTGGATTCCACCTTCACGGCTGGATCGGGAGCCGGCCAGCGCTCGGCACCCCGGATCCGCCTGCCGATCAGCTCCAGGATTCGCCGGGCTCCCGGGGAGGAAACCGCTGGAACAGCCTTGACGGAGCAGGCTTCGGAGCCTGAGCCGGGCGATGACGATTCGACGCCTCAGAAGAGGAAGCGGTGAGGGCGGGTGCTGGTCTCTTTGCGGTCGCCGGCCGTGGCCTGGCGATTGGTTGCTGTGGCGCGGGCCTCATTGCCGCGGGGTTCATCGGCGCTGGCCCAGTCGGCATCCCAGTAGCTGATGCCATTGAGATCAAAGGGGCGGCCGTCGAGCCGCTGGGCTTCCAGGGTGGTGTTGGCCATACCCGTGATCAGGCCCCCTAGCTCCATGGGGCCGAGATCGGTGTGCAGATCCTTGCCCCCCGCCATCAACAGGGCGGG
>CAIKWV010000245.1 GCA_903831165.1 uncultured cyanobacterium | reverse complement strand
GCCGCCGCCATGGAGGGTTGCGATGCCCTGGTGCTGCCGGGGGTGGGCTCCTTTGACCCGGCGATGGAGCGGTTGCATCAGGGCGAACTGGTGGAGGCGATCCAGGCTTCCTGCGCCGCCGGTCGCCCCCTGCTCGGCATCTGCCTGGGGCTGCAGCTGTTGTTCGAGGGCAGCGAGGAGGGCAGCAGTGCCGGCCTGGGGTTGCTGGCGGGACGGGTGAAGGCCCTGCCGCGGGTGCCCCACCATCCGATTCCCCATATGGGCTGGGCGCCGCTGCTGCCCGGGGTGGCCAGTCCGTTGCTGGCGGCGGACGAGCGGGAGGCCTGGGTGTACTTCGTGCACTCCTATGCCGCCGCTCCCGAGCGCCCCGACAGCGTGACCGCCTGGGTGGACTGGGCCGGCACACCGGTGACGGCGGCCATCTGGCAGGACACGATCGCCGCTTGTCAGTTCCATCCGGAGAAATCCGGGCCGGTGGGGGTGGCGATGCTGCAGCGCTGGCTGGACTGGGTGGCCAGCCGGTGAGCCTGCGACTCAGCGGCGGCCGGCGTCTGCAGAGCCCCCCCGGCGAGTTGGCCAGACCCACGGCCGCCCGGGTGCGCCAGGCCGTGATCAATCTGCTGGCACCTGACCTGCCCGGTTGTCGCTGGCTCGATCTCTGTTGCGGCAGTGCTGTGATGGCCTGCGAGGCCCTGCAGCGGGGGGCCTCCCAGGTGGTGGCCGTCGAGCGGGACCGGCGCATCGCCGCCGTGGCCCGGGCCAATCTGACGGCCGTGGCCGGTGGGCTGCGGCGGCAGGAGTCCACTCCCAGCATCCAGGTGGTGCAAGCCGACGTGTTGTCCTGGTTGGCAAGGCCCCAAGCCAGAACCAAAGCCATGGAGCAACGCCTCACCGCCGAGGCCGTTGCCATGCCAGGTGCTGCGGCGCTCCAATCCGCAGAGTTCGGGCTGCAACCCAGCACTGCGGCCGGCCCTCGGGCCGCTGACGCCAAGACCCCAAGCGCTGCTGGGGCGGCCCCAGCGTGGACGGTCAGTGATCCATCCCAGGGCTTTGATCTGATCTACGCCGATCCCCCCTGGCCCGCCGATCTGCACGCGGCCATCGCCGAGGCTGTGGGCCGGGGGCAGTGGCTCAGGGCCGGCGGCACCCTGGTCTGGGAGTGCCCCAGTGAGCGGGTGCCTGAGCCCCCGTCGGGTTGGCGGCTGCGGGACAGCCGGCGCTACGGCGGCAGCACCGTGGTGCTGCTGGAGGCCGACTAGGAGTTTGCTGAAAACTCCTCCCAGGCCCGATCGAGCGTCCTAGTGAGGGCAACCAGCCCAGTAACAGCCAGGGTTACTGTTCGCTCCCGGGCTGGCAATAGGTTGGTTGCAGCGGTTTTTTAGCAAGCTCTTAGGTGCATCCTTGAGGCTGATGCCAAGGACTGCTGGAGGCAGCCTCCGAGGGAAGCCAGCTTGAAAATCCTTGCAGGCAGTCGCTACAGATCGCCCACAACCCTGCAGGAGTAGGGACCGATGAGTGGATGGCCTCCGCGGTGATCAGCGTGATGCGTGGCTCAGCTTGACCGGAGCCTTTAGGCAAGCTGCTGGGGCTTGCAGCAGAGGCACAGAAGCCGAAGCTCAGCATTCGCTTAAGAAAGCCTCAACGCTGTCGCTCCCTTCAGCCGCCGAGGGCGCTGCCACGGCGGTACTGGTTCCAGGCGGCGACAAACAGACCCACCAGGGTGACGGGGATCAAACCGAGAACGATGCCGCAGAGCAGGGGTTCGATCATCGGAAACGCAG
>CAIKWV010000244.1 GCA_903831165.1 uncultured cyanobacterium | reverse complement strand
GAGAGTTCGTTCAGGCGCATGTTCAGGATTGTCTCCCGCCATGATAGTGCTTGCTGATGCAGCGTCAAATCTCAAGTCTGCTGGAACCGGACAGAACCCTAAGGTTGCCGCACCACGCGGTAGAATCGAGCGCCATCGTTGCGCGTGTTGCTCCAGGTGTAATTTGTCGCGGCGGCGACCAGGTTGCTGGCTTGGATCGTCCAGGCCAGGAGGTTGGCCGAGGCTTCCACCCGGTAACGCGCATTGACCTGGGATTGCCAGCGCAGCGTGACAACACCGCCACCGCTGGTGCCGGATAAGATCGGGAATGGGGAATAGGGATTGTTGAACACCGCCATTACCGGCAGGTGGTCCGTGGCCAGGAGGGTTGCATTCGGCAGAACCCCCGCCGGCAGCGGATGCTGGGCGTCGTATTTGTCGGAGCGAAAAACGAGGCTGCTTGCGCTCACATAGTTGGAGAACAGGAAACCGCTGGGCAGGACACCACGATCAGCGCCCAGGTGATGGCCGATCACCAGCAGCACCGCCAGGGCCCGCAGCCCGTCGATCTCGGGGCGGTAGCTGATCACTGCAGCGTGGTTGGACGCCTCCCGGGGGGCTCCCGTCCCTGGGGCACCGGTCGTGCCCGGCTGACTCATGGGACGAAGCCACCGACTAGGGAAGAGACCCTACCGAGCTCGCCGCAATGGACCCCGCGACCCTGGTGGGCCAAGCGGGCGGAGCCATCCATGGGGTGAGTAGCCGCACGGCGACGCGCTCGATCCAGGCCGTCCGGCCGTGTTGTCAGTCCTGGCTCTCAGCCGCCACCCCTCAGCCGCCGAAGTGGCGCACCACCGCCTCGGCGAAGCCCGAGCAGCTGACCGGTTCCACCCGCGGTTCCATCAGGCGGGCCAGGTCGTAGGTGACTTCGCCGTGGGCGATGGCGGCGCTGAGGCCGGCGGTGATCAGATCCGCCGCCTCCTGCCAGCCCATGTACTCGAGCATCATCACGCCGGAGAGAATCACCGAGCCGGGATTGATGCGATCGAGGCCGGCGTGCTTGGGCGCGGTGCCATGGGTGGCCTCGAAGATGGCGGCGTGGTCGCCGATGTTGGCGCCGGGGGCCATGCCCAGGCCGCCCACCACGGCGGCGGCGGCATCGGAGATGTAGTCGCCGTTGAGATTCAGGGTGGCGAGCACCGAGTAATCGGCGGGGCGGGTCTGAATCTGCTGGAAGATGCTGTCGGCGATGCGGTCATCGACCAGCACCTTGTGCTTCCACTGGCCGTTGCCATGGCTGGCGCCGATGGCATCGATCACACCCTGGACCTCCGCATCGACGGCGGCCTTTTTCTCGGGCGTCAGGCTGTCGTAGCCGGGCTCAATCAGGCGGGCATTGGCCTCAATGCTCAGGCCAGGATTCTCCTCGAGGTTGCCCAGGATCCAGCTCTCGCGCTCGGTGATGCAAGCGTCCCGGAATTCGCTGGTGGCCAGTTCATAGCCCCAGTCGCGGAAGGCCCCTTCGGTGAACTTCATGATGTTGCCCTTGTGCACCAGGGTCACATGGCGCTTGTCGCCCTCCAGTTTCAGGGCGTGCTGGATCGCCTTGCGAATGTGGCGCTGGCTGCCGTGCTTGCTCACCGGCTTGATGCCGATGCCGGAGCCTTCGGGGATGCGGCGTTTGCCGAGTTTGCCGTTGGCGGGGATCACCACATCATTGAGATGCTGGATCAGCTCCAGGCAGACCGGATCGTTGGCCTCCCATTCGATGCCCATGTAGATGTCTTCGGTGTTCTCCCGATAGACGATCACATCCAGATCCTGGGGGCGCTTATGGGGGCTGGGGGTGCCCTCGTAGTAGCGGCAGGGCCGCACACAGCAATAGAGATCGAAGATCTGGCGCAGGGCCACATTGAGCGAGCGGATGCCACCGCCGATCGGTGTGGTCAACGGGCCCTTGATCGCCACGCCATAGGTCTCGATGGCGGTGAGGGTGTCCTGGGGCAGGTACTGGTAGGTGCCGTAGAGCTCGCAGGCTTCATCGCCGGCATACACCTTGAACCATTCGATTCGGCGCTCCCCGCCGTAGGCCTTGGCCACCGCCGCATCCAGCACCCGCTGGGTGGCGGGCCAGATGTCCACGCCGGTGCCATCGCCGCGGATGAAGGGGATGATCGGATCGTGGGGCACGATCGGCTGGCCGTTCTCGAAGCGGATGGCCGTGCCGCTGCTGGGGTCGGTGAGCTTGTCGTAGGTGGCCATGCGGGGCGTCCGTCGCTGGCTGCGAGCCTATGCCTGGAGGTGTCTGCGGAAGGTTTGTGGTGATCGGCGCGGCGGTGGCTCGCTGTGCTGACATTGAACCTGGCCGTGCCTGGGACTCCGGGCTCAGATCAATGGGGCCCCGTACACCTGGGCCCCGTACACCTGGGCTCAGATCACGGCTCGGGTCAGCTGCAGGATGCGGGTGAAGACCACGGCGTACAGACCCAGCACCATGCAGAGATAGACGAGGACCAGCACGCGGCCGCTGCGGCTTACGCCCACGATCGTCGGTTTGCCCTTGTTCAGCAGGGTGGTGATCGAGGAGTGGTAGTAATCGAATCGTGTGACTCCCCTGCTGGGATCGACATCGCAGAGCTGCACGAAGCGACCGGGCTCGCTCTGGCCCACCCAGTCCAGCCGCTGGAAGATCCAGCCCCAGGTGATCACGAAATAGGGCAGATACAGCACGATCTGGCCGAGCAGCACGCCGGGCGCCACCTTTGATCCCTCGAAGATCAGGCCGTTGATGATCAGGAACTCCAGCAGCAACCTGATCAAAGACCACAGCCCGGGCCCATCAAAGCTCCAGCGGGGCAGCGGCAGCCCCCGCCCCAGGAGCACCGCCATGGTCGCCAGCCACACGCCGCAGATCACCATGGCCACCGGGTGCACATGGTTGGCCAGCAGCAGGGACCAGCCCGCCACTAGACGCCCGGCTTCGGTGCCGCCCATGCGGGCGCTGAAGTCGCCGGCGGAGCGGCGCAGCATTTCGGCATTGCCGATCTGCAGCAGGAAGATCAGGACCAGCACAGCCAGCTCCCTGGCCTGGACGCGGCGCCCTGTGGGTGCGATCACCATGGCGAAACAGCCCCGCGGGGACCTTGGTGGACGAGGCCGGCGATCGACCTTATCGGGCACGCTGGGATTCGACCGCCAGTTGCGCAGCGGGGCCCCGCCGCCTTGGCTGTGCCGCTGACCTCTGCTCCGCCTGGCCGCGCTGGCGGGCCCGGTTGGAGCCCGTGCCGAAGCGCTGCTGTCGCTCGAGCGACAGCAGCCTGTGGCCTGCTCTTGTCGGTTGGAGAGCCGCCTCTTGGGAGGCCGGGACCGATCGCGCTTGTCCGCAACTGGCGATCGGTGCTGCGAACCTGGGCCAGGGCCTCCAGGATGGGGCGCATGAATGCCGCCGATCAGGCCCGATCCCTTGAGCTGGCCCAGGCCATCGCCTCGGCGGCCAGTCTGTTTCGCGAGTCGTTTCCCGATGCCCGGGCCAATCTCAACCCCTGGCGCGATGACCCCCTGACCCGGGCCTTCGGAGAGCGGGAGACCCTGGATTTCTCGTTCCATTTCCCCGGTTGGAGCCCCCGCACCCAGTGCCGTTCCGTGCTGGTGCAGTTGCGCCTGGCGCTGCCTCCCGGCGCCGCTGCACTGGCGGCTGCCCGCCGCCCCCCCCTGCTGGGGGTGACCCTCAGGGGCCTCACCTACGAGCGTGAACGCTGGACATTGGCCACCGTGGGCGACTGGCGCGCCAGTGGCTCCCATCCGCCCACGGCGGCCGTGGAGCAAAAGATGCGCCAGTTCTGCCGCCAGTTGTTCGAGCTGTTTGAGGCCCCGGGCGAGGAGCGCGATGGCGGCATGCCTCCAGGACCGTCCGCCCAGGCGGCCTGAAGATGCTGTCGTTCAGGAGCGTCTTCCGATGACCAAGGTCCGTCATCAGCTGAGCCGGGGCCTGCTGGCCGCCGCGGTGCTGCTGGTCGCGGCCGGATGCCAGCGGGCCCCCGGATCCGGGGCGGCCAGCGGCCACCGCCAACTGGAGTTCGTGGTGGTCGCCGGCCAGCCCGAGGGCCTGCTGTTCACCCTGCCCCAGGGCTTCAAGATCCAGCCCGGCGAGCAACGGATCCAGGGGGCCTTCGTCAAGAGCTACCGGCTGGCCTCCGACAGCGGCGAGCTGCCGCGCCAGGCCCTCTCCGCCATCGTCAGGCCCCTCGCGGCGATGCCCCCCCGGGTGGCCAGCCTGCCGCCGGACCGACTGGTGCTGGCCATGGCCATGAGCCTGCGGCAGCGGGTCTGCCCCAGCAGTTTCACCGCCAGCCCGATCGGCCCGTTGGCCGGCATGGTGCAGCCGAGTTTTGCGGCTGTTGCGGCCTGCGGGCAGACCCCCCGGGGAGGCTCGGAAACCACCTTGATGGTGGCCGTGCATGGCAGGGGCGATCTGTTCCAGCTGACCTGGAGGGAGCGGGGGCCGGCCAGCCAGGGGGCACCCCGCATCGATGTTGCCCGCTGGCAGCAGCGCCTGCAGGGGCTGGGGCCCCTGCGCCTCTGTGCGCCGGCTGCCGCTGGCGGGCCTGATCAGGCCTGCAGCAAGGATGTGGCCACCAGCCGCTCCTGAGCCGCAGGCCCAGCTGCCAGCAGGCACGACCGGCTACGTAACCCTTCGCAATCTTGCCGCCGGTGTTGCGAATCCGGCCTCTACGTTGGGTCGTCTGCCCGTGCCATCTCGAGGACCGATGCCTGTCGCCCTGGCTTCCCAGCTGCGTGAGGGAACGAAGAAAGCCCACACCATGGCCGAAAACACCGGCTTCGTGAGCTGCTTCCTCAAGGGGGTGGTTGACAAGGTGAGCTATCGGACCCTGGTGGCCGATCTGTGGTTCGTGTACAGCGCCATGGAGGAGGAGATCGGCCGGCTCGCCGACCATCCCGTGGTGGGACCGATCAACTCACCGGCCCTCAACCGACGCGAATCGCTGGAGCAGGATCTGGCCTTCTATTTCGGTGGCGACTGGCGCCAACTGATCCGGGCCACCCCCGGGGCCCAGGGCTATGTGGCCCGCATCCGCCGCGTGGCCAAGGAGTCTCCCGAGCTGCTGGTGGGCCATCACTACACCCGCTACATCGGCGATCTTTCTGGCGGTCAGATCCTCAAGAACATCGCCCAGAAAGCGATGAACCTGGGTGAGCACGACGGCCTGCGCTTCTACGAGTTCGACGCCATCGCCGACGAGAAGGCTTTCAAGGCCAACTATCGCCTCACCCTCGATTCGCTGCCGATCGATCAGCCCATGGCCGATCGCATCGTCGAGGAGGCCAATCAGGCCTTCCACTGCAACATGCTGATGTTCCAGGAACTGGAGGGCAATCTGATCGCCGCCATCGGCAAGGTGCTCTTCGGCTTCCTCACCCGCCGCCAGCGGGCCGGCAGCACCGAGGCCGTCGCCGCCTGAGCTTGCGCCCCGTCCGTTTCCTCGTTCCAGGTACCAGCGGACGTTTCCGCTGCGGCGGACTGCTGGTGGAATTGCAGTGCGCCCGGCTGGTGGGTTCTCTGCGTCAGGCCGAGGTGGTCACCTACCGCCAGCGCCAGGAGGGCCATCCCTTTTTCGATGATCTGCTCAAGGCCGAGCCGGCGCCCGGCCCGGCTCTGTGGATCGTCAGCTGGGGCTTTGATGTGCCCTGGCTGCTGCGCCGTCTGCGCGGGCGTCCGGCGGCCTATCACGCCCACAGCAGTGGCTACGGCTTCGACCTGCCGGCCGGGGTGCCGGTGCTGGCGGTGAGCCGCAACACCCTGGGCTACTGGGGTGATCGGGCGCCCCGCAATCCCCTGTTTCTGGTGCCCAATGCCCTGGAGGCGATGTGGTTCCAGCGGGGTGCCCGCGGCGACGGCCAGCAGCTGCGCCGCCCGATTGACGTGCTGGTGCAGCAGCGCAAGAGCAGCCGCTATGTGCTGGAGCAGCTGGTGCCGGCCCTGCGGCGGCGAGGGCTGAACGTGGAGGTGCAGAAGGGCTGGGTGGAGGACCTGGTGGGTCTGTTCAACAGCGCCACGGTGGTGCTTTACGACTCGGCGGATTACTGGCGGGCCTGCGGCGTGACCGAGGGTTTCGGTCTGCCACCGATCGAGGCCCTGGCCTGTGGCTGTGTGGTGTTCAGCAGTCTTAACCATGCCCTCGCCGACAGCCTTGATCCCGGCCTGGTCGGCCATCAGATCGGGTTCGGCAGCCTGGAGAGCGATCTCGATCGCATCGCGGCGGCCGTGGCCCAGCCCCGGGCCTGGCAACCGCCGGCCAGCCGCTTGACGCCGCTGCTGGAATCGTGCTCCGAGCCGGTGCTGCTGGAGCGCTGGCGGGCTGCCCTGGAGACTCTGGATGGCCACTGGGATCGCTGGTTCGGGCTCGGTGTGGTGCCCCTGCGGCGCCGCCCCACCTGGCGCATCCGGCTGGATCAGGGTCTGGGCAAGCTGCGGCATCGCCTGGGAGTGCGGCTGCCGCGCTGGCCCGCAGCGGGCTGATTCGGGGAACTGGCGCCATAACCTGATTTTGGACTGATGAGTCAGCCAAGCGCTTGAATCTGCTCTCCAAGAGCCGGACCTGTCGGCAGCTCAGCGCTCTGATGGCCTATCTGCCGTCGGAGCGACTCAGCCAGCTCAAGTGGGTTGTGGCGGCTTCCATCATCCCCGGCTTCGTCGATCTGGCCTCAGTGGCCGTGATTGCTCGGCTGATGGGCGCCCTTGTGGGTGGCCATATGGATGACCGGCTGCCGGGGGTGAAGGTGTTCGGTGGGGATTCGGTGGATCAGAGCCTCTGGCTGATCGCCATCTTTGCCCTGCTGTCCTGGATTGCCTCGTTCGGCAAGTTTGGGCTTCAGTTTCTGCAGCAGCGGCTGACGGCGAGGGTTTGGATCGATCTCTCCAACCAGATTCATGCAAACGTGTTGGCTCAGGGGTATGAATATCACCTGACCAAGAGCACGGCCAAGCTGTCAACGCTGGTGTTGAGTCATATCAAGAAGACTTCGAATTCAATTGTCAACCCATTGTTGAAAATGGTTGGCAGCGTATTTTCCATCGTGCTGCTTTCGTTGGGAATTCTGGTGATCGGCCGCTGGTCCGCGGTGGTGCTGATCAGCAGCCTTGTCGCTTCCTATCTGGTGATCTCCCAGCTGATCACCCCCTACCTGCGCCATGCCTCAAGGCAGAAGATGCGCCTGGAGTCCCGTTCCACTCATATTCTGCTCGAATCACTCAGCTCGATTCGCGATATTAAGCTCACCGCCTCTGAAGATCATTTTCGCCATGCCTTTGTTCGCACCGGCGAAAAGGCCAAGAGCTACGCCTGGACCACTGAGCTGCTGCCCACCATTCCCCGGGCGCTGATCGAGCCCCTCGGCATCACCCTGATCTTTGCCTTCGGTGCCGTTCCGGCCCTGCTCAGCGGCGATCGCTCCGATATCCGCGCCATTCTTCCCTTCCTGGCCTCCCTGGCCGTGGCGGCGTTGCGCCTGACACCACCGCTGCAGGATTTCTTCTCCTCGATGAATCAATTGCGCGGTGGTCTGCCGGTGATTGACACCACCCTCGAGTACCTGCGCTTGCCCGCCCGCCGTCCGGCCCTGGGCGATCCTGGCGTGCCCAGTCCCCAGGGGGTTTTCCCGAGCCGCTCCATCGGCCTGCGCGATGTCTGGTATTCCTATCCCGGTTCGGACGAGCCGGTGCTGCGCGGCGTCGATCTGACGATTCCCGTGGGCTCCCGTGTGGCCTTTGTCGGCTCCACCGGCAGTGGCAAAACCACCACAGCCCAGATTCTGCTGTCGCTGCTGGATCCCAGCCGCGGTTCCCTCACCCTCGACGGCATTCCGGTCTCCGATCAGGACGTGCCCGCCTGGCAGGCCTGCTGCTCCCAGGTGCCCCAGTTCATCAATCTGCTCGATGCCAGCGTGCTGGAGAACGTGGCCTTCGGCAAGAACGAGGAGGATGTTGAGCAGGACGAGGTCTGGATGGCCTTGGAGGCGGCCCAGCTCGATGAGTTCGTCAGTGAGCTCCCCTACGGACTGCATACGCCGATCGGTGAGAACGGGCTGCAACTCTCCGGTGGTCAGAGGCAGCGCCTGGCCCTGGCCCGTTCTTTTTACCGGCGCTCCCAGTTCCTGCTGCTGGATGAGGCCACCAGTGCCCTCGACAATCGCACTGAAAACGAGATCATTCAGGCGCTGGAAGTGATCGGTCGCCGTTGCACGACTGTGGTGATTGCCCATCGCCTGTCCACGGTGATGCGCTGTGATCGTATTTATGAGTTTGAACGCGGCCGGATCAAGGCTTTCGGTACTTTCGAAGAACTGCAACTCCGCTCCGAGACCTTCCACGATCTCGCTTCCCTCGAGCGAAGGTTGGTGAATTGAAAGTCTTTCTTAACCAGCGAATATCCGCCTGTTAGTTGCAGCGTCTTGCTGAGGCAACGGAAGAACGCTCGGGGACAGAGATCGGCTTCGTCTATGCTGCCGGCAACCTCAAGCTCATGCGTCTTGTCATGTCCCTGATTCTGGTGGCAGGCCCCTGCGTCATCGAGAGCCGAGAGCTGGTTTTTGAGGTGGCGGAGAGGGTCAAGCAAATCACTGATCGCCTCGGGATCGACTACATCTTCAAGGCCAGCTTCGACAAGGCCAATCGCAGTTCAGGCAACTCTTTCCGTGGCCCTGGTGTTCGCGATGGTCTGGCCCTGCTGGCGGAAGTGAAGCAGCGCTATGGTCTGCGCCTGCTCACCGACATCCACGAAAGCCACCAGGCGGCACCGGTGGCCGAGGTGGTGGATGTGCTGCAGATTCCCGCTTTCCTCTGCCGTCAGAGTGATCTGCTGCTGGCCGCCGTCGAGGCGACCTCCGGCACCGACAAGGTGATCAACGTCAAGAAGGGTCAGTTTCTGGCCCCCTGGGACATGGCTCAGGTGGTGAAGAAGTTGCGCGATGCCGGTGCCAAGAATGTCTGGTTGACCGAGCGGGGCAGCAGCTTCGGCTACAACACCCTCGTCGTCGATTACCGCAGCCTGCCCCAGCTGCACGATCTGGGTTGCCCGGTGATCTTCGATGCCACCCACTCGGTTCAGCAGCCCGGAGGACTCGGCACCACCACGGGCGGCCAGCGTGAGTTCGTGGCCCCCCTGGCCCGGGCTGCCGTGGCGGTGGGGGTGGATGGTCTGTTCATGGAGGTGCACCCCGACCCCGACAAGGCCCTGAGCGATGGGCCGAACATGGTGCCCCTGCATCGCCTTGAGCCCCTGCTGGAACAGCTGCTGGCGATCCGGGCGACCCTGGAGCCGGGTGTGGCCGTCAGCAGCCTCTGAACCCGTTCCCCTCCCGCGCTGCCGCCATCGTGATCGAGCCGTCGTGATTCAGTCGTTGCATCGGTTCTGGCGCCACGCCAGGGGCTATCGCCGTTGCCACGCCCGCCTGGCGGCGCTCCAGTTGCTGGTGCTCGACGTCGATGGCGTACTCACCGATGGCGGGCTCTGGACGACCGAAACTGGCGAGGTGCTCACGCGCTTCGACGTGCGGGATGGCCTCGGCATCCGTCTGCTGCAGCAGGCCGGCGTGGAGGTGGCCTGGTTGAGCGGCGGCAAGAGCGGCGCCACCGAGCAGCGGGCCCGCTACCTGGGCATTCGCCATGTGCTCACCGGCGTCAAGGACAAGCCGGTGGCGCTGGCCCGCCTGCAGGAGAGCCTTGGCGTGGCGGCGGCCTGCAGCGCCTTTGTTGGCGACGACCTCAATGATCTGGCGGTGCGCCCGGCGGTCGGCCTGCTGATTGCCACCGCCGATGCGGTGCAGCCTTTGCGGCGCCGTGCCGACTGGGTGCTGGATCGCAACGGTGGCCAAGGTGCCGTCAGGCGCCTGGCCGAGGAGCTGTTGCGGGCGCGGGGGGAGTGGCAGCGGCTGAGTGAGCAGGGTTGGCGGGATCGCAATGACTGACATGCTTTTCAACAGCCCGACCTCCAGCCGGCAGGTGCTGCGATGACCAAAGCCAAGCCGGGTCTGAAGGGCCGCCTGCGCCAGGGTTTCCGCCGGGCCATCCGCGCGGGCCGGGTGCCGGTGCTCGCGCGCCTGGCTGGTTTCGATCGCGATCAGTGGATGGCCCTGGCCGCCTACCGCGGACTGGTTCAGCAGGCCTTTGGGGCGCGCCCCCTCGCCCCCCAGGTGAGCTCACTGCTCTGGGACGACGGCGCTTTTCATGATGCTGCGGAGCGCAAGGCCTTTTTCAGTCCGGCCCGCCGAGAGCTGGAGAACTCCTCCCATCACTACGGCCACGACATCCTGATCAAGCGCCATGCGGGGCTGCCCCTGATCGGTGCCCCCCTGCCCTGGCTGCTGGAGCACGGGCTGAAGGTGAGCCAGAGTGCCACCTTCGAGCGACCCCGCGACTGGAGCCGCGGCTATCTCTGCATGGGCCCCCTGCGGGCCGCCTGGTTGCGCGAGCGCTTCGGCCTCGAGGCCGAGCCGATCGGCCCCTGGATCTCCTACGCCCAGCCGCTGCTGGCGGCGCCAGAGCTCGCCAGCCTGCGCGAGCAGCTCGGACCGACCCTGCTGGTGGTGCTGGCCCACAGTTGGGACCAGGTGGAGCGCCGCATGGATCAGCGGGCCTGCCTTGCGGCCGTCGCCGATCAGGCCGTGCGAGGCGGCTATCGCTCGGTGATCTGGTTGCGGCACTGGAAGGATCCCCAGCTGCAGGATCTGCCGCCGGGCTGGATCGTGGCCTGCAATGGCCACCGCTCCAATCCCTGGTTCCTCGATGCCATGCGCACCCTGCTCGAGCTCAGTGACGGCCTGGTCAGCAATGCCTTCGGCACCCACCTGGGCTATGGCGTGGCCCTGGGCAAGCGTCTGCACTGGCTGCCGGTGGCAGCCGAACAGGATCTCTCCGGCCTCGGCGAGGCCAAGGCCGAGGAGGAGGCCGCCGAGTGGAGCGAGCGCCAGCGGCTCAGCGACGAGCTCTCGAGCCGGTTGGCGTTGGCCGATCCCGCCGCTGCGGTGAGGGATCTGCTCGATCCGTACTGGGGCTTTGAATGCCTGCGTTCGTCGGCGGAGCTGCGGGACCTGCTGACCAGCCCGGCCCGTGAGCCCCGGGCGATCCGGCGCCCCTGAGCCCACTGACAAGCCTGCCGCTGGCTTACTGCCACTCTCTGGCGCCACTCCGCCACCGCCACTCCGTCGCTGCCACTCCGTCGCTGCCGCTGTGATCGTTCCACCGTGATGCCGCCCATACTCCCCTTCCCCTCCGTAGCTCCGTTCCGGATTGATCAGGTCACGTCCGCTCCTGGGGCGATGGCGGCGCTGTTCGGCCTCCAGTTGCTGCTGGCGGCCCTGATGAGCTGGGCGGCCCGGCGTGAGCGTCCCAGGCTCTGGAGTGGCCTGGGCCTGGTGTTGCTGGTCCTGGTGGCCCTGTTCTTCACCCTCGGCAGCTGGGGCACCAGCGACACCACCAAACTCAGCTACTACCTGCCTTTCGATCTGTCCCGGGTGCAGGGCGAGCCGTTCTGGGTTGTGCTGGCCCCGCTGGTGGTGCGCCTGCCTTATCGCATGGCGATGGTGCACGGTCTGGTGGTGGCCGGCTATGCCGCCGCGCCGCTGCTGTTGGCCCGCCACTGGCAGGTTCGGGCCTGGGGGGGCTGGTGGAGCTTGCTGATCGTCTGCAGTCCGCTGCTGCGCAACTTTCTGCAGAACGGCGTCAGCCGTCAGGCCCTGATGACCCTGCTGCTGCTGCCGCTGCTGCTCTGGGCCGCCCGCCTGCTGCGGCCGGGCCGTTGGTCCCTGGCCCTGGCCACCGGCGTGGCAGCCACGGTGCACACCAGCTTTCCGCTCACCCTGATCCTGTCCCTGCTGCCACGGCTGTCCGCGTTACGGCTGTACGCGCCCCAACAATCCGTGCAGGCGTCGCCCGTCGCCCGTGCCGGTCTTGGTCTTCGCTGGCAGTTCGTGTTGCCAGCCGCGGCCGTCGTGGTGCTGCTCGTCGCCCTGGCGGCCCCCCAGGCCCTGGAGAAGCTGCGGTACTACAGCTCCCAGGAGAGCTATTACCCCACCTATGCCCTGCGGCTTGAGGTAATCCGGCTCCAGCAGGCCATGGCCCTGGGGGTGCTGCTGGCCTGCTGGCGGCGGCGCCTGGGCTGGCGGCAGTTCCTGGCCTGCGATCGCAGTCGCTCCCTGGCGAGCTTCGCCCTGCTCCTCTGGTTGCTGCAGCAATCCCTGCACTCGCACCTGATGGCACCGAT
>CAIKWV010000243.1 GCA_903831165.1 uncultured cyanobacterium | reverse complement strand
CGTCATCGCCGGTCTGATGCAGCCACTGCAACTGCTCGGTGGTGCGCTTGACGATCTTCTGGAAATCGGCGCTGCGATGGCCGATCGGATGGCGGCCCATCGCCTGCAGGACGGTTTCCGGCACGGGGGTGGGGCCGGGAATCATCAGTGTGAGTTTGTCCTGCATGGGAAGGCTGGCGAAGGGCGCGGCGGAAGGTGGGCGGGGTGGTGCACGGTCGTGACCGGGCCCTGGCGCTGCCGAAGCACGGCAGTGCAATCACCCACCATAAAAAACAGCCCTCTGCCGGCCCCGCATCAGCCTGGGGATCGCCGGCTGCAGCCCTGGTTGAGGCCAGCCGCACGCCTTGGTATCTGCTCCGCTCCCGGCCGGCACACATCCAGCGGCTGGATGGTCCCGCTCGCTCGCTGACGGGGGTGTCCTGCGACCGCCCTGCCCAGCGCCGGCGATCGGGTGAAAGACTGTCCAGCAACGGATCCGGAGTCGGCGGAACGTTCTGGGTCATCCACAACTCCAGCTCCGGGCTCGCGGCGTGGCTGAACCGTCCGGGAGTGGTACGCGGGTGACGGCTTGCTGGTCCCGGCCGGCCCCTCAGGCCCACCACCCACCGTCCTGAATGTCTGCTTCGCCGCCCTCAGCCTCAAGTTCATCGCACCGGCGCGGCGGCTACAGCCTGCCGGTGTGGGTGGCGGCGGCGGCTCGGGCCGCTGTGGGCCAGCTCAGGGGTGATCCCTTCACCGCGGAGCAACCCCTGCAGCTCGATCCCTCAGCGCCGGGCCGGTCTGCCGAGCCGGTGCCGGTCGTGGCCGCGGCGCCCCTGGGCGAAGGCCGGGCCCTGGCGGTGGCCCGTTGCGAGCCGGGGGATGGCTTGGATCTGACCCGCGGCCTGGTGGTCTGGGTGGAGGCGGCCTGGCATCCCCTGGATCCAGCTGCCGCCGATGGTTGGTTGTCCCTGGAGGCCGGTGAGGGGGTGGGTGTTCACGCCGAGTCCCGGGCCATCTGCGTTTCCGCCTTCGCCCGGGAGCTGCTGGCGCACAACCTGCAGCCGCTGCTGCCCGCGGGCCGAGGCCTGCGCCTGCGCGTGATCTTCCCGCGTGGCCGCCAACTGGCCGAGCGCACCAGCAATGCCGCTTTCGGGGTGGTGGAGGGCCTGGCCCTGATCGGCACCCAGGCCGAGGTGCAGGCCAGTGCCGATCCCGACCAGCTGCAGCGCACCCTGGAGACCTTGGCCGAACGCTTGGCGGATCCGGGTTCTGGCGGCGATCTGGTGCTGGTGATCGGCGAGAACGGCCTCGATCTGGCCCCCCGGCTGGGCCTGCCGGCGGCGCTGCTGCTCAAGTGCGGCAACTGGCTGGGGCCGGTGCTGGTGGCGGCCGCGGCGGGCGGGGTGCGGCGGCTGCTGCTGTTCGGCTATCAGGGCAAGCTGATCAAGCTGGCCGGCGGCATCTTCCACACCCATCACCACCTGGCCGACGGCCGCGCCGAGATTCTCACCGCCCTGGCGGCCCTGGAGGGGCTGAGCGGCGAGGCCCTGGCCGAGCTCCATGGCGCCGCCACCGTCGAGGCGGCTCTGGCCGCGCTGGAGCTGGCCGATCCAGCCCTGGCCGAGCGCCTGCGTCTGCGGATCGCGGCCACGATCGAAGCGCGCACCGCTGCCTATCTGCAGCGCCACGGGGTGGCGGGGCCGGCGGTGGGGGCGGTGCTGTTCGACCGTGCGCGCCGGATCCGGGCCACGGGGCCGATGGGGGCCGTCCTGCTGGAGGCCTTCAGGGGCCCGACCTAGGGTGCAGGCAGCCAGCCAGCGGTTGACGGCCGATCGGGCCGTTCAGACCGGAACCGACCTTACCGATGTCCCCTTCGACGACTGAAGCTCCCGCCGCGGGTCGCCAACCCGCCATCGTCATCCTCGATTTTGGCTCCCAGTATTCGGAACTGATCGCCCGCCGCGTGCGTGAGACCGAGGTGTTTTCCCTGGTGATGGGCTACACCACCAGCGCCGAGGAGCTGCGGGCCCTGGCG
>CAIKWV010000242.1 GCA_903831165.1 uncultured cyanobacterium | reverse complement strand
GCCGCCGAACACCTGGGCCAGGCACTGGTGGCCGAGGCACACGCCCAGGATCGGCACCGTCGGCCCGAGTTGCCGCAGCACCTCCTGGCAGATGCCGGCCTGGTCGGGATCGCCCGGCCCCGGGGAGATCAGGATCGCCGCCGGATCCAAGGCGCGGATCTGCTCGACGCTGAGGGCATCGTTGCGCTCGACCCGCAGCTCGGCCGCCAGCGGGTGCTGGGCCGCCAGTTCGCCCAGATACTGCACCAGGTTGAAGGTGAAGCTGTCGTAGTTGTCGAGTACCAGGAGCATCGGCGAGGGCGGGGCTGACTGGCCGTCGGGGCTCGGAGCTTAGAGGCCCAGGCGCTGCATCAGGGGTGGGATCAGCAGCAGCAGCGCGATCATCATCGACGACAGGGCCGCCACGAGCACCGCCGCCGCGGCGCAGTCCTTGGCGATGCGTGCCAGGGGGTGGAACTGGCGGCCGATCGCCAGATCGACCACGGCCTCGGTGGCGGTGTTGAGCAGTTCCAGCACCAGCACGGCCGCCACGGTGAGCACCAGCACCGCCAGTCGGTCAGGACTCAGCTCCAGCCACACGCCCAGGGCGAAGACCACCAGGCCGGTGAACACGTGGATGCGGAAGTTGCGCTGGCTGGCGAAGCCGTAGGCCAGACCCTGGGCTGCATAGCGGAAACTGGCCGGCAGATCTCCGGCCACCTTCCAGGCGCCGACCCGCATCCGCCGTCCTCGCCGATGCACGTCCTGGCTGAGATCCCGCAGGGGTGCTGGTTGGTTGTCCGAAGCGAGCATCGGCACCAGATCGCGCTTTGGATTTTCACCCTACCGCTCCTTTCCGGTACGGAAACCCCCAGCCTGAACCATTTCAAATCAGCAAATCTGCCTGGCGCTCCAGCATCAAGGCCAGGCTGGGCGGATCGGGATGGTCCCAGCCCAGCAGGTGCAGCAGGCCGTGGCTGGCCAGAAACAGCAGTTCGCGCTCCAGCGTGTGGCCCTGGTCATCCGCCTGGCGGGCGGCGGTCTCCAGGGAGATGACGATGTCCCCCAGCTCCAGGGCATCGGCCCCATCCCCTTCAAAGGCGCCGGGCGGCAGCGGTGGCGCCCCGTCCTGGGCGGCGAAGGCGAGCACGTCGGTGGCGCCCGACTTGTGGCGCCAGGCCTGGTTGAGCTCGGCGATGGTCCCATCGCCGCAGATCTCCAGCCCCAGGCTGTAGGCAGCGGCCCGCAGCGCCGGCGGCAGTTCGTGCTGCAGCTGGCCCAGCCAGCTCTGCAGGTGCCCTTGCCAGCGGGCTTCGGCGGTCTTGGGCTCGCTCAGGTCGCCCGCCTGGTCGAGCAGTGCCGGATCCAGGTCGGCCTCCAGGGCGAAGGCCAGGTCCAGCTCCGGGCTCGAGGCCCCGTCCGCCTGGGGAGAGGTCGGCGTCATTGGGGCAAGCTGGGCCGGCCCAGCCAGGCGATCAGCACCAGGAAGCCCGTCAGCCCCAGGGCGGTGAGGCCGAAATGCAGCAGGCTCTGGCGGCCCTTGCGCACCATGTTGCGCATGGCGAGCTTGATGAAGCTGGCCGGTGCTCCGGTGCTGTCGCCGCCAAGGCTCTCCCCTGCACTGGCGGGCGGCGGGGTGGATACGGGGGCAGGGGACTCGGGCATGGGAGGGGGCTCAGGTGTCGGCTGGGGTGCGCTGCAGGGTTCCCGGCCAGGCAAGGATCAGGCGATCGGCCGTCAGCAGGCAGGCCTGGTGACGCAGCGCCGTGGCCGCGATGAACCGATCCGCCGGATCGGCATGAAAATCGCTCAGGCCGGCCCCCAGCAACGCCGTGGCGCCATCCAGTGGCAGCTCCTGCAGTCCGGCCTCCAGCCAATCCGATCGCCACTTTGAAGCAGAGCAGCGGAGGGCGACGCGGCCCCGCTGATGCAACAGCGCCACCTCCCAGAAACTGATGGCGCTGACGGCCACGCGACCGGCGTCCCAGGCCTCGGCGATGCTGGCCCTGGTTTGTACCCCGAGGCTGGCGTCATCGCGATCCAACCAGAGCAGCACGTGGGTGTCGAGCAGGATCACCGCAGGGCCTCCCAGGGTTCATCCAGGGGAGTCACCACATCCCCGATCAGCTCGGTGTCGGGGTGGAGGCCGAAGGGAGAGACGCGGCGGGAGCGGGAACAGGGGTGCAGCTCGGCCACGGGACGCCCGTTCTTGGTGATCACCAGCACCTCGCCGTCGCGCGCCACCTGATCCATCAGCCCCAGGCAACGGGCTTTGAACTGGCTGGCACTGATTTCGCGGTGCATGGCAGGCGAGGCCTTCGATAGGCAACTTAACTGCCGATGACCGTGGGTGTGACCATGGTCGCCAATGACGCCACGGCCGCCTCGGCAGGCCCGGGAGGCTCCGCAGCCAGGGTCAAGGCCATCCGGCGCCCGGTCGGGCCACCGGGTTGGCGTTTCAGCTGTCGCTCTCGGCCCCCACTTCCACCCCCTGATGCAGCAGGGACTGGATGAACGGATCGAGGTCGCCGTCCATCACCCCCTGCACGTCGGTGGTCTCGTGCTGGGTGCGCAGATCCTTGACCATCTGATAGGGGTGGAACACGTAGTTGCGGATCTGGTTGCCCCAGGCCGCTTCGACGATGTCCCCGCGGATGTCGGCGATCTCGGCGGCCCGCTGCTCCTGGGCGATCACCAGCAGCTTGGCCATCAGCAGCGCCATCGCCTTCTCCTTGTTCTGCAGCTGGGAGCGCTCCTGGGTGCAGCGCACCGCCAGGCCGGTGGGG
>CAIKWV010000241.1 GCA_903831165.1 uncultured cyanobacterium | reverse complement strand
TCCATCCGCTTGCGGGTCAGCGGTCCGGTGTTCTCGATCCGCTGGCTGCCATCGCCATTGGCCCAGCAGTGCAGCACGCCGCGGGGGCCGAAGCGCTCGCGGAAGTGGGGGAAGTCCTCGGGCTGGGGGTAATCGCGCAGCTCCGGCTCCTCCTCGGCGTTGAGGTGGTAGAGGTTGCCGAAGAACTCGTCGAAGCCGTGCATCGTCGGCAGATGCTCGTCGCGATCACCGAAGTGGTTCTTGCCAAACTGGCCGGTGCGATAGCCCAGGGGTTTGAGCAGTTCGGCGATGGTGGGATCCTCCGCCTTGAAACCCAGTTCGGCACCCGGCAGGCCCACCTTGCTGAGGCCGGTGCGCACCACGCTCTGGCCGCTCATGAAGGCGGCGCGGCCGGCGGTGCAGCTCTGCTCGGCGTAGTAATGGATGAACTTGGCGCCTTCTTGGGCGACGCGGTCGATGTTGGGGGTCTGATACCCCATCAGCCCGTGGCTGTAGCAGCTGAGATTGCTCTGGCCGATGTCATCGCCCCAGAGGATCAGGATGTTCGGTTGGCTGTCGGGCATCGGTAACGGCGCTCTGGCGAAACGGACAGGGAGGAGGGGCACGGCAGGGCCGGGGGCGCTGTCGAACGCCATCCCATCGCTGCCGCTGGCCCCAATGCTGGCGAGGGTCGCGACCGCGCACCACGCAAAAAGTGCAGAGAATTCCCGGCGTTCCTGGATCCGAGACCCCCTTTTTGATCAAGGTTCGGTCGTCGGCTGCTGCTGCCGGCGTTTTTGTGCCAACAGGAAGGGGATCGAGACGACCACCGTGACCAGCACGTAGCTGAGGATCGCCAGCTTCACCGTCGGCATGCCCGGCGCGTGGCTGGCGGCGAACAGCAGGGCCAGGCCCGGATTGCGCATCGACGTGACCAGCGCCGTGGTCGTGCTCTCCGCCGGGTCAGGGCCCGCCAGCAGCCAGCCGATCGCCAGGCACAGCACCACCATGGCGCCCATCAGGGGGACAGCGATCAGATTGCTGGCCAGAAACGATCCCAGCGCTGGCAGCGTGAAGGCCAGGATCACCACGAGCAACAGCAGCAGCAGGCCATTGGCCAGCTTCTCCAGGGGGCCCACCAGTCGGCTGGCGAGCGCGGGGAACCAGCGCCGCAGGCCCAGACCCAGCAGCAGCGGCAGCACCTGAGCCGTCACCACTTGCACCGCCACATCGGCGTGGGCCAGATCCCAGCCCTTGATGGTGAACACCTGACGGAACAGATCCGCCATCAACGGAATCGTGACGATCGCCGCGATCGCCGCCAGCACCTGCAGCAGGGCCGCCATCTCGCGATCGCCCCCCTGCCGGCCGGCCTTGTGCATGGTGAGGGGCGCACTGGGCGATAGGGCCATCAGGGCGAGGCCGTAGCGCACCGGTGGGGCCACAGGCAGCACCAGGCTGAACTTGATCAGCAGCAGCCCCCCCAGGGGCACCAGCAGGCAGGTGCCGATCAGCACCCGCACGAACAGGGCCGGCCGCTGCCGCCATTGCTGCAGCGCCGCGCCCTGCAGGCCGAGACCCAGGGCGAACATCACGGCGAACAGGGTGAGCTTGATCAGGAGCTGGACCATGGCGACAGCAGCGATGGGGGCTGAAACGGGAACGGGACAGGACGATCGGGGGCGGCTCAGGAGGCCATGGCGCCGAGCAGCAGCAGCGCCAGGGCGAGGATGCCGATCAGGGCGATGCTCAAAGCGGTGGCCAGGGCGATGGAGGGCTCTTCGCGGTAGACGAAGTCATCCCGCCGCAGGCGCCGCAACATCTGGCGGTGCTGGGCCGTGGCCGCCAGCATCGCCAGGAT
>CAIKWV010000240.1 GCA_903831165.1 uncultured cyanobacterium | reverse complement strand
TGGCTGCAGCAGAACGGCGAGGTGCCCGAGTCAGACCTGTGGCACACCTTCAATCTGGGGGTGGGCTACTGCCTGGTGCTGCCGCCCGAGGCCGTGGCCAGCGCCTTGTCGGTCTGCCGTGAGCAGGGGCATCAGGCCTGGGAGCTGGGCCGCATCGAGGACGGACCGGCGGGCGAGCAGCCCTTGCAGGGGCTGCCTGAATCCTGAACAACCCCCAAGGCCCGGCGCCAATCCCGGGCGGCTGGGATCCGGGCAACCGGCCAGCCGGAGCCCTGACGCCACAGTGTTCCTCGCTACATTGAATCGCTTCTGCTGCAGACCCGGCCAGGTCCGGGTCTCGTATCCAGCCACCGACCTACGCGGCCTCAGGGAGGGCTCATCACTCCCCTCACACTGACTGATGTTTGACAACAGCACGTCCCGAATCACCCGCCGCCGCTCCTCCGCCGGCCCCGTACCGCCCCAGCGCCCTCAGCAGCCCCGGCCTCGCCTGCGGGAAGCTCCCGTCGGCCTGAGGGAAAGCGGTCCCGGTGGCCAGCGGCCCACCTTTCTCACCCTGCGGGACCACGGCAAGGTGTACGTGGCCGACCTGCCCCGCCTCTCCGACGGCCAGCTCACCCACATCGCCAAGGAAGCCCAGGAAGTGCTGGACAGCCTGCAGCGACGGCTGGGGGAACTGGAGAATCAGGTCTCCCTGTCCGAAGCCGAACAGGACACCCGCATCCGCGCCGGCACCAAGCGCGACGTGACCGAACGCTTCCTGTCGGCGATCGCCCAGGAACAGGAGCTGCGGCGCAGCAACCCGGCCCTGCGCACGGCAGCCGGCGAGTCCCTGCCCCGGGCTTTCCTCGATCTGGCTCGCCATCGTCTCCCCGGTTCCACCTTTGATTCCCTGCTGCAGGAAGCCCTGGCCGCCTGCGCCCCCAGCCAGGGCACCAGTGAGGGTGCCGTCGACGATCCCCAGATGCTGCGTCTGTTGCAGCGCAACGAGCCCCCCCAGCCCCGGGCGGCGGCCCTGCCGGTGGTCCTCACCCCCGCCCCCGCCGCCAGCGGTGTCGGCTGACGGCGATTGCCCCAGGGACTTCAGGCGCTCTCGAACGGGTTGGCCGGCATCCGGGTGCCGCTGGCAGCGGCCGCGAAGGCCAGCTGATCGAGCTCCAAGCGCTGATCCAGGCTGAGCTGCCAGGCCAGGGCGGCGGCGGCCCGCTCCGCCTGCTCCACCGTGCGCAAACCCACGATCGGCATCGCCCCATGGGCCCGGCACCAGTTGAGGGCCACGGCAGCACCGCTGGCGCCATGCCCGGCGCCGATGCGGGCCATCGCCTCCAGCAGGGGCTGCACCCCCGGCCACAGCCGGCGCCAGAGCAGCCCCCGCAGCCCCGCCGGCAACGTCGGCAGCGGACCGGGGGGACGGCCCAGCAGCCCCAGGGCCAGGGGGCTGTAGGCGATCAGTTCAATGTCCAGCTCGCGGCAGACCTCGACCACGCCGCCAGCCGCCACCGCCGCCGGGCAGAGCAGCGACAGCTGCACCTGGAGGCTGCGCAGCGGCACTCCCCGCTCGGCCAGGCAGGCATGGACCTGCCGCAGACGCCTGGGCCCCATGTTGGACACCCCCAGGGCCGCCACCTGCCCCTGCTGCACCAGATCGCCAAGGCCTTCGAGCAGGGGGCCCTCCTGCCAGGGGGCATAGCGGCCGGTGCTCCAGTGCAGCTGCACCAGATCGAGCCTGCCCTGCAGCCGCTGGCGCGAGGCCTCGAAGGCGGAGCGATAACCACCGCGCCCCAGGCGCCAGGGGAAGGGAGCCAGCTTCGTCGCCAGGGTGAGCGTCGAGCGCTGGGCGGGATCAAGGCCGGCACAGAACGCCCCCAGCAGCTGCTCGCTACGCCCCTGCAGACGCCCGGTGCCATAGGAATCGGCGGTATCGAAGAAGGTCAGCCCCAGCTGCACGGCCCGCCGGAAGCAGGCCTCCAGGCTGGCGTCCTGGGCGGGGTCGTAGCCCCAGAGAAACTGGTTTCCCCAGGACCAGGTACCCACACCGATGCCAGGCCCAGCCAGCGGCGGATCGGACCCCACAGAACCGGAAGGCTGCTGCACCATGGCGATCGCGCTGCGGGAGCCCGCTGAGCATGATCGATCCCCAGCCGTCGCCGGCAGCGCCCGGCACACCCTGGCCCCAGGGCCGGCCGGCCCCCCGGCCCGCCGCCAGCGCCAGGGTCCGCCACCATCTCCCGTACCCGCCCCATCAGCGGCCCAGCCGCCGATCCTGAACGCCCCCGCCCCCCTTCCAGCCGATGTCCCAGCCCCCGGTCTCGCCAGCACCCGGCCCCCTGCCCGCCCCGCCGATCCCGACGTTGGCGCCCCCCCATGCCCAGGGGGCAACGGCGACGCGCCCAGCCGCCGACCTCGCGGCCAGCGGCGATCCGGTGCTGTGCGGCCATTGCGGGCGGACGGCCAGCAATGGCATCAGCTGCCAGGGCATCTGCGTGGCCGATTCCGGCTATTGATCGGCTTCCCCGCCATGGGCCGTTTCCCGAGCCTGCAAGCCAGCGGGACCTGGCTGCCCGGCCTGGCCGGGCTGGCCGGGCTGGCGGTCCTGCTGGCGCCGGCCCGGGGCCAGGGTCTGGGCGGCCCGGAGGATTTCGGCCGCTGGCAGAGCCGCCCCAGCCACTGCCGACTGCGGCAGACCGCCAGCAGCGCCGGGACCCGCCCCACGACCCGGGACTGCCGCTCGGTGCGCATCGATCAACAGCTGCCCGGCCTGCTCAGCCTGCGCTTCAGTGAGGCCAGCGCCGACGGCCCCCTCGGCAGTCCGCAGCTGACGCTGGCGGGGGTGCTGCAGCCAGGTAGCCAGGCCCTGAACTGCCGGGATGGACGCTGCCAACCCCACTGGCCCCTGACGCTGCAGGTCAGCGCCCTGGCCGACCGGGGCTTGAGGGCCAGAGCGGAACTGAGCCAGCTGCCCCAGGCACGACTGGCCCAGGGGATCTGCCATCTGGACGCCCAGGGCGTCCGCTGCCAGGCGGAGGACAGCGATGGCGTGCTCTGGCAGGTGGAGGCGAACTGGTGACCCGGAACCGGAGCGACGCCCCGATCCCACCCGTGCCGTTCCGTCACAACAGCAACCAAAGCTCTTCAGGTTTCCTTTAGGATTCAGCCATCGCTTGGGCTCCGTCATGCCTGCTTCCGCTTCGCTGCTGGCTCTCGCGGGCGTGGTGGGATTCGCCTTGATCTCGATGCTGTTCGGGGTGTTCAGCTGAATAGCCAGCCGATCCCCCTTCAGCCCGAAAACCCACGCCCCTCTCCCTAGCCTGAGGCTCTGAACCCGTCCAGCGCCTTGAAGCCTCAGCAGCCTGAAGGTCTGGCGTACTGGGCGGTGCCCCTTGAATCGCTGCTGGCTTCGCTGCAGTCAGGCCCCGAGGGACTGAGCAGCGACCAGGCCCGTGAACGCCTCAGTCGCCATGGCCCCAACATCCTGGCGAAGGCGTCCGGCTCCAGCGCCGCCTTGCTGCTGGTGCGCCAGTTCAGCAGCCCGATCATCCTGATCCTGGCGGGGGCGGCCTGCCTGTCGTTCCTGCTGGATTCACCCACCGACGGCGTGATCATCCTGCTGATCGTGCTGATCAGCGGCCTGCTGGGGTTCTGGCAGGAGGTCGGTGCCGCGTCCGCCGTGCGGCAACTGCTGCAGACCGTGGAGGTGTGCACCACGGTGCTGCGGGATGGCGGCCCGGTCAGCCTGCCGGTCGCCGAGGTGGTGCCGGGCGATGTGGTGGTGCTCTCGGCCGGAGCGGGCATCCCGGCGGACTGCCGCCTGCTGGAGGAACGGGATCTCAGCCTCGATGAGGCCGCCCTCACCGGCGAGAGCTTTCCGGTGGCCAAACACCCGGGCCTGCTAGCGGCCGACGCCACCATGGCCCAGCGCAGCAACGTGCTGCATCTGGGCACCCATGTGGTCAGTGGCACCGGCCGGGCGCTGGTGGTGCGCACCGGCCGACGCACCGCCTACGGCGCCATCGCCGATCGCCTGCGGCAGCGCCCCGCCGAAACCGAGTTCGAACGGGGGGTGCGCCGCTTCGGCAATCTGCTGCTGGAGGTCACCCTGGTGTTGATCGCCCTGATCTTCGCCTTCAACGTCTACCTGGACCGACCGGTCGTCGACTCCTTTCTGTTCGCCCTGGCCCTGGGCGTGGGCCTGACCCCCCAGCTGCTGCCGGCGATCATCAGCGTCAATCTGGCCCGTGGGGCGCGCCGCATGGCCCAACGCCAGGTGATCGTCAAACGCCTGGCTGCGATCGAGAACTTCGGCAGCATGGATGTGCTCTGCGCCGACAAGACCGGCACCCTGACCGAGGGCAGAGCCCAGATCAGCATGGCCCTGGGAGCCGATGGCGAGCCCAGCGACACGGTGTTGCGCCATGCCTACATCAACGCCTGCTTTGAAACGGGCTTCACCAACCCGATCGATGAGGCGATCCGCCGCCATGGTCCCGATCGCCACGGCCATGGCCTTGGCGACGGCGCTGGCGGGGTTGATGGCGAGACGCCGGACGAGGGGCTCAGCGGCTGGAGCAAGCTCGATGAAGTGCCCTTCGACTTCGGCCGCAAACGGCTCAGCATCCTGGTGCAACCGCCGGGCAACAAGCCGCCGCTGCTGATCACCAAGGGCGCCCTGGCCAAGGTGCTCGAGGTCTGCAGCTCGGCGGAGCTGGGCGATGGCCGGGCGGTGCCGCTCGCATCGGTGCGCGCTGAGATCGAGGCCCGCTACCACGCCCTCAGCGCCGAGGGCTACCGACTGCTCGGCGTGGCGGTGCGCTGCGGCCAATCCGGCGACGACGAGCTCGATGGCGTGATCGACCCCCAGTCCGAACGGGAGATGACCTTTCTGGGGCTGCTGGCCCTGAGCGATCCGCTCAAAGCGGCGATCGCAGGCACCGTGCAGGAACTGGCCGGGCTGGGGGTGAGGCTGAAGATGATCACCGGCGACAACGCCCTGGTGGCGGCGCGGGTGGCCCAGGAGGCCGGCCTGGCCAACCCACGGGTGATCACCGGAGCCGAGCTGCAGGATCTCAGCGATGGCGCCCTGCCGGTCATCGCCCAGGACTGCGACGTCTTCGCCGAAGTGGAGCCGAACCAGAAGGAACGTCTGATCCGGGCCCTGCGCCGCGGCGGCAGTGTGGTGGGTTACATGGGCGACGGCATCAACGATGCCCCGGCCCTGCATGCCGCCGATGTCAGCCTGTCGGTGCAGGGGGCCGTCGACGTGGCCAAGGAGGCCGCCGACATCGTGTTGCTGGCCAACGATCTGGCGATTCTGGCGGCAGGCATCCGCGAAGGGCGCCGCACCTTCGCCAACACGCTCAAGTACGTGTTCATGGCGACGAGTGCCAACTTCGGCAACATGATCTCGATGGCGGGGGCCTCGCTGCTGCTGCCCTTCCTGCCCCTGCTGCCCAAGCAGATCCTGCTCACCAACCTGCTGACCGACCTGCCGGAGATGACGATCGCCGGCGACCGGGTGGATGCCGACTGGATTGAACGGCCCCGCCGCTGGAGCATCCCGTTCATCCGTCGCTTCATGGTCACCTTCGGCCTGGTGAGCTCGGTCTTCGACTACCTGACCTTCGCCGTTCTGCTCTGGGTGCTGGGCAGTGATGTGGCCCTGTTCCGGACGGGCTGGTTCGTCGAATCGGTGATCTCCGCTGCCGCGATCGTGCTGGTGGTGCGCACCCGCGGCCCCTTGCTGCAGAGCTCCCCCTCCCGGCCGCTGCTGCTGGCCACGGTGGTGGTGGTGATCGCCACCCTGCTGCTGCCGAGCACACCGCTGGGGGCCCTGCTGGGCTTTGTGCCGCTGCCACCGTTCTTTCTGTTCTGGCTGCTGCTGATCCTGGTGGCCTATGTCGCCAGCGCCGAACTGGTCAAAGGCTGGTTCTATCGCCACCATTTTGAGCAGAACTAGGTGAAGCGGGCGATGCAGCGGCCGAGCGGGGACAGCCAACAGGAAAGCCGTGCGGCCGGAAGCCGGGATGTCCGCCGCCGGGAACACTGGAAGCACAAGTCGGTGCGGTCCAACAGGCCGGCACCGGCCGAGCCCGGCGCCTTCGGCATGAAAACGGCTCTCGCCCTGCTGCTGCTGACCATGACCACCACAGGCTGCGTGCTGCCCCTGCGGGTTGTGCAGACGCTGTTGCCCCCACCCAGACCCGAGCCCGACAAGACCCCGTATCCCAAAACGGTGCTGCGGGGCATCGTCCCCGACCAGAGAATCGACTGGATCGGCAATGACACGGTGGTGTTTGCGGGCCACCCCGTAGACACCAGGAGCCAGTCCTGGCTGTACAGCTGGGACTTGAAGACGACCCCGAAACAGTTATTTGAAGGGGCCAGGAATTTCTGCATCAACGGCAATGCCGTGATGCTATCCGTACGCGAACAAACGACTCAATTCGTCAAGGACTATCGCGTTTCGTTCCCCAGCAAGGCAGTGAAATATCAAGGAAAACGGGAAATTGCAACCAGCCCAAGCTACGCCAGCAGATACACATGCGACATCCACCCAATCCCGACTGCACTGCATATGCATCACTGGGAAGAACTTCGACCTGGCGAGGGCTATCTCGACTTCGGCGTCGACGACATTCAACGCGGCTACAGGGTGACCCATCTCGATGCCAATCTCCAGAACCGCCAGGACACGGGCATCCGGGTGGATCTGCCGATCCTCAGCGAAATCACGGACTGGCGTCCCCAGCCCGGCTACCTGCTCTACGACCTGAACATCAGCCCCGAGGCCCGCAAGCGCTGGCAGCAGACCAACCGACTCACCCTCTGGCATCTCGACGAAAACCACCAGGGCCACGCCATCCACGTGCCGGCGGGGCCCTGGGTGAACCCCGGCGGCGGCGACACCCTGTTCTTCAAGGCCCGTGATGGGCTGGTGATCACAACTTCGGTCCTCAATCGCAATGGCTCCCCCGGCAACGCCGGCGCCTATCTAGTGCAACCCGACGGCCGCTATGAGCGACTGGAGACGGGCTACGTCAGCGAGCCGGCCCTGTCGGCCGATGGCTGCAACCTGGCTTATGCCTTTCAGGAGCACCTCGATCAACGCTCGTTGCCCCGCAAAGGCGGGCGGATCCTGGTGGTGGTGAATCTCTGCGCCAGACGAGCGCAGCCCTGAAACGACTCAGCACTGCATCAAGAAGATCCCAATTCTTGCCCCAAAAGTAATCTTTTCAACCATTGACCGATGGCTACGGATCCCCGCGTTCTGCTGGATGCCGCCTTTGCGGCCTATGGCGACAGCCCTCCGCCGGGCTATAACAACTTCAACAGAACCATCACCAATAACGCAGGCCTCTACGTCACCGTCTATCGAAAGATCGGCGCCGATGAGTACATTATCGCCTTCCGGGGTACAGAGAAAAACCTAGCAGATATTAACACCGACATTCAGAAGGGCTGGCCGCAATACGAAGACAGTGACGACAAGATCCAGGATCTAATCAAAGATCTTATGGCGAATGGCGGTCGCGTCGAGCTCACCGGCCATAGCCTTGGCGGCGCCCTGGCTCAGTTCGCGGCTTACGACCTTTTCGCCAACAACTCGGGACTGGACGCCAGCACAATCAGCCTCACCACCTGGAACGCCCTCGGCGGCGACTGGGGCCTGCGCGAATTCCGTACTTACGACCCGGCGCTGGTCAAGAACCTCAACGCCACCCACTACTACCGCAGCGACGACCTCGTCTCCCGCCTCGGCAGGGGCCATGTGGGGGGCGAATGCATTCGCCTGCTGGACCCAAAGCATCAAGTGGCGGGTGTGGTGGCGGCCCATATGCGCGACGAACTTCTGGAGGGGCTGGAGACGGGAACCGGTCGCTCGATGGCCCCCTCCTACCTTCCGATCGCCGACTCGTCGCAGTTCATCGCTGCAGCAATCATCGGCGACCTCCAACGCTCTGGGGACACCCGCGAGATGCTGGAGAAACTTTTAGATACAACCACAGCATTCATGATGCTGAGCAGCAGCCTTGGCAACAGTCGCCTTGGCACGGATCTGGGCATCCTTGTCGGCATCACTGTGACACAGCAAGTCGTGGCTCAGTACGACTACGACTGGACGCTGCCGACGGCCCAGATGTTGCTTGAAAAAGCATTCAGAGACCTTCGATCGATGCCTGCGTATCAGTTCTCGGTAATCGGAGGATTGGCGAACGGGATCGAATTTCTGCTCAAAGAAAACAGTCTAGCCCAACCGATTTTAAAGGGGATAATGGAATTTGAGAAACCACTGATCCTAGGCCTGATCCAATTGCTCTCCGAATTCGACCCCGATCGGTCGGCCGTGATGAACTGGATCCTGGCCAACCCCGGCTACTTCATTGGCCTGGAACCCCAGATCATCGGACCCTTGCCAGGTTCACCCAGCCTGATGGCTTGTCAGCACCTGATCCAGGGCGGCTTAGCGGACGCGGCCGCCCATTCCTGCCCCCTGGTGCTGGATCTCGATGGCGATGGCATCGAAACGCTGGCCCTGGAAACACTGAACCTTCATTTTGACCACGACGGCAACCGCTACGCCGAACGCAGCGGCTGGGTGGCCCCGGACGATGCCCTGCTGGTGTGGGACCGCGATGGCAACCAGCGCATCGACAACGGCAGCGAACTGTTCGGCAACCGGACCCGCCTGGCTGACGGCACTCTGGCCGCCAACGGCTTCGAGGCCCTGCGGCCGTTCGATCGCAACGGCGATGGCCGGATCGACAGCGGCGATGCCGACTGGGCCCGCCTGCAGCTGTGGCGGGATCGCAACGCCAACGGCAGCGTGGAGGCCGGTGAATTGCTGTCTCTCGCCGACGCCGGCATCGCCAGCCTGGATCTGGCCTACACCAACGCCAACCTGGACGACGGCAAGGGCAATCAACAGCGACAGCTGGGTCGCTATCGCACCAGCAACGGCGACCAGCGGGCGCTCGTCGATGTCTGGTTCCGGGTGGATCAGGCCCAGACCCTCGACCTCGACCCAGTTGCCATCGAGGCCTCAATCGCCGCGCTGCCGAACATCGGCGGCATGGGCAACGTCGCCAGCCTGCATCAGGCCATGGCGCGCGATGGCACGGGCCAGTTGCGCCAGCTGGTGGAACAGTGGCTGCAGGCCTCAGCGGAGCAGCGTCCGAGCCTGATCCGCCCGTTGATCTACCGCTGGACCGGTGTCGTCAACACCCCCTCCGGCCCAGGGCGGGGGCTCGATGACCTGCGGTCGCTGGCGGCGCTGGAGGCCCTGCTGGGTACCCCCTACCGCAATGGCGAAGGCATCCAGGTGGATCTCGCCGGCATGGTGATCGGCGCCACCTTCGACAAGCTCTGTGTCCTGGTCAACAACGTGCTCGCGGCCGGGGAGCTGCTGGAGTCGGTGCTGAGCCCGGAATTGTTGAGCCTGGACCTCCAGGGGGTGGGTTTTCACTGGGACGCAACCGGGGTGATCACAGCCCTGCAACGCCGCTATGGCGAGCAGCCGAGTGATGCACTGCTGCTGCGCCTGGGGGTGGCACTGCGCAGCCTGCCGGCCACGGGGGCCGAGCTGATGACCAGCTTCCGCCAGCTGGCAATCGCCGGAGACACACCCCTGGGCCAGCGGCTGTGGCTGCTGCAGGTGGACGAACACATCAACCGACGCGATGCCAATGATTGGCTGACCGGCGGCCTCGCCAATGAGCTGCTCGAAGGTGGCGAGGACAGCGACCGGGTGGCGGCCGGACTCGGCGATGACATCCTGCTGGGCAAGGGCAACAACGACCAGTTGTTTGGCCTGGGTGGCCGCGATGTGCTCGATGGCGGCAGCGGCAATGACGTCCTGGATGGCGGCGATGGCGATGACAGCCTTCAGGGGGGGCCGGGCCAGGATCAACTGGAAGGCTGGGCTGGAGACGACAGCCTGAGCGGCGGCCCAGGCAACGACGAGCTGCTCGGTGGAGCGGGCAGCGATGTCTACGGCTTCGCGGCCGGCGATGGCCAGGACACGCTCTGGGACTGGGGCGATCAGGAAGCCAACCTGATTCTGCTGGCAGCCACCCTGCAGCCCGGGGAGGTTCGGGTACGGCGACGCGAGGAGGATCTGACGATTGAATTCAACCCAAACGACAGCATCACCCTCAAGAAGTTCTTTGACCCCACGTTCAACAGCGCCCCGGTTGCCGACAGCACCTACCTGCAGTTCGCCGATGGCACGCGCTGGAGCTGGGCGCAGCTGCTGCACATGGCCCTTCAGGGAACTGACGCCACCGACAATATCTTTGGCAGCATCTACGCCGACCAGATCAGTGCCGGCGCCGGCAACGATATCGTCTACAGCAACGACGGCGATGATCAGCTTTCAGGCGACAGTGGCGATGATGTACTCAGTGGCGAAGCAGGAGACGACGACCTCGACGGCGGAGCCGGCAATGACACCCTCTATGGCGGACTGGGCAGCAACACGTACCACCTGAGACGGGGCGGAGGCGCGGATCAGATCGTCAACGGAGTGGACCTCCTGGCAGGCGATCGCAATCAAATCATCTGCGAAGCAGGCATCAGCCCAACAGATCTTCGCGTTAGACGTACCAACAACGCCCTCAGCATCAGCATCGTCGGCACAGCAGATAGCCTGACCTTGATGTCAGTCTTTGCTGGCGACCACAGGAATGAGCTTCGCAATCCTGTACAGGAACTGATGTTCAGTGATGGCACGATCTGGTCGATGCAGACCATGATCCAGATCAGCATGCAAGGCAGCGAGGACTCGGAAAATCTCTGGGGAATTGACACCGACGACACGATCCAGGGCATGGGCGGTCATGACATGCTCGCCGGCTATGGCGGCCATGATCTGCTGCTGGGTGGTAGCGGTAATGACACCATCTGGGGGGATGCTGGCGATGACACCATCGAGGGCGGCCCTGGTCAGGACGCGATCAATGGCAATCAAGGCAACAACCGTTACCGCTTCAACAGGGGCGACGGCCAGGACACGATCGGCGCCAGCTGGAATTACACCCCTAGCGATATCAACAGCCTCGAATTCGGCTCCAGCATCAAGCCAACGGATATCACGGCGAGTCGGTATGGCTGGGGATTGAATCTGGATCTCCGGATTACCGGCAGCAGCGACCAGATCACACTGGAAAACTTCTTCCGCGCCGATTCCTATTACGTTCTCGGCACACCACTGCAGCAGGTGCGCTTTCAGGAGGGCACAGTCTGGGGGATCCAGAACCTGGTGGACCTGGCGCTCACCGGGACCGCCGCAGCGGAAGAGCTGGTCGGCAGCTCCGGCCATGACCGCATCAACGGCGGCGGCGGTAACGACACGATCAGTGGCTGTGGCGGCAACGACACGATCACGGGAGGACTGG
>CAIKWV010000239.1 GCA_903831165.1 uncultured cyanobacterium | reverse complement strand
GGCTGGCCTCGGCGGCGGTGAAGAAGTCGCCGCGACCGGTGCGCACCTGATCGATCAGATGGGGAAAGCCCTGTTGCAGGGCCTCAATGGCACTGTCTTCGTCATAGGAGCGGCCGGGCCCCTTGAGGAAGCGCAGCAGCAGCACGCGGGTGCGTTTCTGTTCGCAGATGCCCAGCCCGATGGTGCGCAGCACCACCCCCAGGGCCGCCTGGCTCTTGCCCTTGCCATCGCCGTCGTAGACGTGCAACTGGCCATGATCCCGCTCATCGCTGCCGGCGGCGGTACGGATGCCGATCCCCCGACCGGTGCCCCGTTGCGGTGTCTGGGTGCTGCTGGAGCCTGCCATGGACGGGGGGTACAGGCCTCGATGCTACCGAGAACGGGCGGAGGTTTTGCCAGGATGGCTCCATGCTGTTCACCCTGCTGGAAGCCCTGCCGCCCGAGCTTGAGCGGGCGCTGACGGACTTGCGCCAGCGGATCGCCAGCTGGGATCAGGTGGTGGTGGCCTATTCCGGTGGCGTGGACAGTGCCCTGGTGGCCGCTCTGGCGGTGGAGGTCCTGCAGGAGCGGGCCCTGGCGATCACCGGTGTCTCCCCCGCCCTGGCTCCCCATCTGCTGCAGGAGGCCCGGGCCCAGGCGGCCTGGCTGGGCTTGCGCCATCAGGAGCTGGCCACGGGCGAGCTGGCCGATCCCGCCTATGCCGCCAACCCGGAGGATCGATGCTACGCCTGCAAGCGGGAGCTGCACCGCCGCTTGGCCCCGATCGCCGCAGCGGCGGGGGATGCCGTGGTGCTCGATGGCGTCAACCGCGACGATCTCGGCGATCATCGACCCGGCATCCGTGCCGCCCGCGAGCAGGGGGTGCGCTCTCCCCTGGCCGAACTCGGTGTGGACAAGGCGGGTGTGCGCCAGATGTCGCGGGCCTTGGGCCTGCCCTGGTGGGACAAGCCGGCCCAGCCCTGCCTGGCCTCCCGCTTCCCCTACGGCGAGCCGATCACGGCCGCCCGGTTGGCGCGGGTGGCGGCGGCGGAAGATTGGCTGCGGCAGCGGGGCTTTGCAGAGCTGCGGGTGCGCAGCCAGGGCGAAACGGCCCGCATCGAGCTGCCGGCGGATCGTCTGCCGCAGATGCTGCAGCAACTGGCTGAAGTCGCCGAGAGGGAGAGGGTGGTGGCCGCCTTTGCCGACCTCGGCTTTGCGGCGGTGAGCCTTGATCTGGAGGGCCTGGTGAGCGGCAAGCTCAATCGGGGCCTGGTGGAGCCGCCGGCACGCCAGGAACGAACGGCAGAACCGATCAGGAGCTCGGAATCGGTGACCGAAGCGTCTGCGATAAAACCTGCTGCGACGGAACCATTCGCGACGGCACCGTCTGCGACGGAACACGGAACCGTCTGCGAGGGACCAGCGAAGACAAAAACCATCGGCGATGGCCTCAACGGCGATCACAGCAACGCCGGCGGATCTCACGGTGATGGCGCCAGCGGCGGACTGGATGGGCCATCAAGCTCCGTGACCTCCTCAGCAGCGCCGTGAGGCAGCTTTCGCCACAGCCCGATCAGGGCAGGCCAAGGGGGTTTCTTTGGCCCTGCGGAGTCCCTGGGTGATCAGGTCGGCGCATGACCATGCCGTGAAGGGGCAGCCGGCGACCAGCCGCACGGCTCAAATGCAACGCCTGGAACCTGCAGAGCCCCATGAGAAGCAGCGGCAAACCTGGTCAAGGCTTGCC
>CAIKWV010000238.1 GCA_903831165.1 uncultured cyanobacterium | reverse complement strand
GTCAAGGAGGTGGCCACCGGCTTCGAGTGCGGCATCGGCACCGATCGCTTCAACTCCTGGAAGGACGGCGATCGGATCGAGGCCTACAAGCTCGTCACCCAGCGCCGCACCCTCAGCACCTGAGCTCCCTCCCCCCGGCCAGCGCCATGAACGCCCGCAGCGAGCCCCTGCTCTGGCTTCAGCTGATCGCCGTGGGGGTCTTGCCTCTGGAGGCCCTGTTGCTGTTGCTGTTGCTGGCCGGCAGCGACCCGGGGCCAGTGCCCGGCCTCGAACGACTGCTCTGCTGGGGGCTGGGGGGGCTGTTGCCCGCCCTGGGGCTGTGGCGTCGCCCCGCCGATGTCTGGTCGCTGCTGCTGCTGCAGACCCCTCTGCGGGCGCGTCGACCGATCCAGCAACGCCTCAGTGCCATGCAGGAAACGCCTGTGCTGCGGGCGGGACTGGTGGCGGGCTCGGTCCTGTTGCTGGGCCTGCTCTGGTGGTGTGACAACCACGCCGCCATCGCCGGCCCGTTCTCGCCCCTGGCCGCGAGCCCCAGGCTGGTGGCGCTGTTGCTGGTCGCCCTGCTGCTGGCCCTGATGCTCTGGCAATGGCAGCAGCTGCTCCAGAGTCTCTGGCTGCTCAGTCGCTCTCCTGGAACGATTGCCGCGGCGACACCGATGCTCACCAGGGAGCTGGAGGCGCGCCGTCTCTGCTTGGGCCTGCCCGTGCTGCTGCCCGATCCCCTGTTTGAGCGGCTGTCGGAGTCCCGCCCACCAGACCGGGGAGCCCCAGCCCGCGTGCCGGAGGCCGCAGCCATCGAGCCGCCCGCCGCAGCGTCTGCGGGTCCATCGGAACCACCGCTCGCCCAACGGCCGACCGTGGAGGCCGGCGTTGTAGCCCGTGCCAAGGAGGCTGCCGCAGCCGAGGCCCGGAGTGGAACCTCCGAGGTCGTTACCCAGGATCCTGGGGCCCGGGGGATGGACCAGGGCCAATCCACGGCCCCGGCAGCGAACGGCGCCCCTGCATCCCTCCTTAAGCCTCTGCCTGGGGAGACTGCCGCTGCGGATGCCCCCAGCGCTGCCGTGCCCGAACCGCCGGCGATGACAGCATCGTCCTCTACCGCTGCGTCGCCCTCCGGGGGGTTCTCAGCCGCAACGAGCAGCAACGTGGCGGCCATCCCCGAACCGCCAGAGCCGGCTGCCGCAAGCGGCGAGATCCCTCTGCCCGATGAGGACCAGGAGGGCATCGCTCCCGGATCCCCTGAAAACAAGACCGCCAACCCAGCCTCCGGCCCCCTTGAGACCCCGGTTGGCTCTGGTCACGCTGAACCCGCTCCCTCAGCCGCTCTCCCGGTTGCGGTCGAACCAGAGCAGGGATCCAAAGATGGCGAGAGCCGAGACCTGGATCAACAGATCGGTTGAGGCCAGTTCGCCCCCGGCCGAGGCCCGCATCGCCATGGTGGCCAGTCCCAGGCCGGCGGATGCCACCAGGGCGAACCACAGGCCCCGGCGCAGGCTGCGCCAGGGGGTGCGGGCCTCCAGCAAGAGGCGGCGGCGAAGCTCGGGATCGAGGGGACGAGGCGCCCCGGGATCGGACCCGGAACCGGGGCGTGGGGCCATCTGGCGTGCTGATCTGGGTGACTACGACCGGATGCTACTTTCGGATCGTTGCCGGTGTAGCTCAGTGGTAGAGCAACTGATTCGTAATCAGTAGGTCGCAGGTTCAAATCCAGTCACCGGCTTTCACAGATCTCCTTGCCAGCGCTGAAAACCCAGTCATTGCAGGCGTTCGGGCAGGAGGTTCATCAACTCTGACGGCTCAGACTGTCTCACCAGCGTTCTGGTTGAAACGCCCGGAGCGATGTGGGCTCAACCAACACCCAGCCTGTTTGGAGCCAGACCGCGGGGCCGCGAGGATGGCGTCTTGAGTCCTGCAAATCTCAGGCCGCCGAGATCCTGCCCTCCGCTGCTCGCGGGGGTGGCACAGCCCGTCTGCAGTGGACCTCCCGAAGGCCGGCACCGTTCCGTTGTTCAGGGCGGGGCAGGTCGACTGTGCGGAAGCGCTTTTCTCTCCCCCGAACGGATAGCGCCGACAGGCCGTCGCAGGCGGCGCAAAGGACTCAGCAGTGCCTGGCGGGAGCGGGCGATGTCAGTTCGCGACGGACAGCCCGTGTGGGTGGGCGAGCGTTCTCCTGCGAGCCCCTAGGCTGCCGATCCGACTTAGGATCGGGTTAATGGTTGTTTGAAGATTCTGTGATTGAGCTGCCCCCAGGCCGCCCCTGTCTGTCCACGGATGACCTGAATCGTCTGATACGCCGGCACGGACTGGGGCGGCCAATCGCTCAGGCCATGATCATCGATGAGATTGTGCAGTCTGTTCCTTTGGATGGGCAGGAAGCCAAGGATTTGATCGCTTCGCATCTGGCGGCAAATGGTGTTACGGATGAGCAATCGCGTCAAACGTATTTGGATTCCCAGGCGCTAGGCGAGGAGGATCTGCTATGGCTGGCCACCATGCCGCGGCGACTCGAGATTCATCGTCAACGTGTTCATGGTCCCGATGTTGAATCTCGTTTTTTGGACCGTAAACTTGAGCTTGATAAGGTCGTCTACTCCTTGATTCGTGTTCGTGATGCTGATCTGGCCGCTGAGCTCTATCAGCAGATCAGGGATGGGGAAGCGGAATTTTCCCAACTGGCCTCGAACTATTCCGATGGCCAGGAACGGCTTTCCCATGGCCTTGTGGGGCCTGTACCGGTAGCCGCCGCGCATCCTGATTTAATTAATTGCTTGCGCAATGGCAAGCCTGGCCAGTTGTTCAAGCCGTTCTTTGTTGTGGATATCTGGCTGGTTGTTCGGCTGGAACGTTATATGGCGGCCCAGCTCGATGACGCGATGCGCGAGCAATTAGAGTGGGAGTTGTTTGAGTATTGGTGTCAGGAACGCGTTCGCCGCTTGTTGGCTGGGGAATCGCTCGCCACGGATGCCATTGAGGTGCCATGACCTCGTCGACCCCCGATTTTTCTTCGGCTTCGCCTGCCGATGCTTCGCGGCTGTTGGAACAATTCGTCCCATTCAACGGATTGCCTGCTGACGTACTGGCGCAACTTGGTTCAAGCTTGGTGGAACGTGATTTTCGCCTAGGCCAAACACTGCTGGAGCCGAATGTTCTGCCCACATCGGTGTATTGCTTACTGCAGGGTCAGTTGCGGCTGCTGGAGCCGACCTTCGGTGTCGTCAGTGCCCGTACGATTGATCGAGTCGGACCTGGTTCTCTGCTGGGTTGGTGTGGCTTGGTTCGCCGGCGCCCCTGCGAGTATGTAAGAGCGATGGGTGCAGGAAAGCTGCTGGAGCTTCCCGCTGATTGCTTTCTACAGCTGCTTGAATCGCATTCTGTCTTTGCGAGCTGGTTTCACCGGCAACTACCCCATTCTGAGCTCTATCAGCTTCTCAGTGAGCATGTCAAACACGCGCCTGCCTATGCCCCTTTCCTGGATGATTGGCTGAACCGGGACTTGGCCGTCGGCTTGATCAGCCAGGTCTCCAGCTCCACGCCTCCTGTTGATCCGCGCTCGGATCTTCTCTGGCTTTTCAGTAGCGGAGCTCCGCTGGCCACGCGGTGGAAACCAGCCGACTCCTGGCCGACAATTTCAGGGACCCATTCGACGCCCTGGCTGCGTCTGATTGGGCTTCCCGAAGCTCCCAACCTGGCGAGCCAACCCTTGGCCGTCGTCGATTCTCAAGCCTCTGAGCTGATTTCACCGCCCCCGGAGAGCAGCATGGCTGTGGTGGCAGCGGCGCCCTATTCATTACCCGTTGCTCCCAGGTCTTCCAGCGGTGGAAGCCTCTCGATGCCCCGGGCGAGTGGTGCTGACGCGGTGCCAATGGCCATAGCGACCGCTGTGGCTCGCTACTTCAATCTGCCGCTTAATCGGGACAGTCTGCGTGACTTCATTGAGGCAATCCTCCGTCAACAGAAGCGATTGAATCTGGTCAATGCCGGTCAAATGCTTGATTATCTCGGGCTGCGGGTGATCATGACAAAGGTGCCGCTGGACAGGTTGCATCGTGTGCCCACTCCCGCTGTGTTGGAGCAACACCAACAATTGGTGTTGCTGGATGGGGTGGATGATGAAGGCTTGCTTCGTATTCTTGATCCCGAATTAGGTCCGCTGCATTTGCCGCCGGCAGATCTCGAGTTGGATGACAGTGGTCTTGTCGAATTGCTGTTGCTGGAACGACGGCTTGACAGCATGGAGGCCCGCTTCGGTTGGGGCTGGTTCTTGCCCTATATACGCCCCCATCGCCGCGAACTGCTGGAGGTTTTGGCGGCTTCACTGGTGGTCAATCTTCTGGCCCTGGTCACACCCCTTGGCTTGCAGGTCCTGATCGATCAGGTGGCGCGCACTCGTAACATCAGCGCTTTAATCAGTATTTCAGCCCTTCTCTTGTTGGCTGGCTTTGCAGCCGCAGTTGTTCGAACTTTGAGAACATATATCTTTTCTCAAGTTGCCAACCGCGTGGATCATGATAGTAAGTCGACGATCCTTGATCAACTGGTGCGATTGCCTCAGGGATTTTTTGATTCTCGACCGGTTGGTCAGATATCATATTATTTCAATATGCTCGATCGCCTGCGGGAATTTTTAGTCGGCCAGTCTTTGACGACAGTCGTTGATTTTCTTTTTACGATTCTATATGTATTCATTCTGCTGCTGATCAGTCCCCTGCTCACGCTTGTCGCTCTGAGTACGGTGCCGTTGTTGTTGCTGGTTGCCATTGTCAGCGGCCCGATGTTTGAAGGTCAGATTCGTCGCTCCATCCATGAGTCGGTCAAGACATACTCTTTTTTGAATGAGTCGTTGACTGGTATTCAGACAATCAAGTCTCAAAATGCTGAAACAAGAACGCGCTGGGAATTTTTGAACCGGTACTCTAAGTTTATTGGCGAAGATTTTAAGCTCAAGCTCACGATTGAGTCAATTAATAATGTCGCCACTTTTATCAATGACCTCAATGGCTTGCTCGTCATTGGATTCGGTATCTGGTTGGTGATGCAGAATCAGTTGACGCTGGGTTCATTCATCGCATTTCGCATCATTTCCGGATACATATCGCGGCCACTGGTTCAACTTGTTCAGACATGGCAGCAGTTCCGCATCACAACGCGACAGCTTCAGATGATCAGTGATGTGGTTGACCGTCCTACCGAACAGTCTGATCAGGAGGCCACCAACATCCCCATGCCGCCTGTTCGCGGCCACGTCAGGCTGGAGAATGTCAGCTTCCGCTTTGCCGAAGAAGGTCCGTTGGTTCTGCAGGGTATTAATCTTGACATTCCTGCCGGTAGCTTTGTCGGCATGGTCGGCGGCTCAGGTAGTGGTAAAAGCACCGTTCTCAAACTTCTGCCACGCTTTTATCGACCCCTGGAAGGAAAAGTGTTGATTGATGGTTTTGATGTCAGCAAGGTTGAGCTGTATTCGTTGCGCCGTCAGGTGGGGGTCGTGCCCCAGGACAGTCTGCTGTTTGATGGCACCATTCGCGAAAACCTGTTGTTAGTCAAACCCGATGCCACCGTGGAAGAGATGATTCGTGCCACTCGTATTGCTTGTGCTCACGATTTCATCATGGACATGCCCCAGGGCTACAACTCCAGTGTCGGGGAGCGTGGCGCCGGCCTCTCTGGTGGCCAACGCCAGCGTCTGGCGATTGCCCGGGCGGTGCTACAGAATCCGCGCATGTTGATTTTTGATGAGGCCACCAGTGCCCTGGACGCCCGCACGGAACGGGAGCTTTGCCGCAATCTGTTTGAGGCGTTTCGCGGCCGTACGGTGTTCTTCATCACCCATCGTCTCAGTACCGTCCGACCGGCCGACCAGATCGTGCTGATGGATCGCGGCGCTGTGATGGAAACCGGTAGTCATGACGAGTTGATGGCGTTGCAGGGCTGGTATTACGCCCTTTACAAGAGTCAGAATCTGGAGGGGTTGAGCTGATGTCACGTCGTCTCTCTTTGCGGAAACGTCTGCATCTGGCCATCGATTTTCTGGTGGCTCCTCTGCGAGGCCGTCCGAGTCAACAGCCTCGGCCCGATGCCACGCTCGTGCCCGTGAAAGTGGAGTTGCTGGAGGATCACGACGGTACGCCAGCCGCCAGTGCGCTGTTGCGTCAGGGGCAGCAGCCTGGCCACGACCCCGCGCTGCAGGAATGGCAGTTCAGTCAGACGGTGTTGCTGCGCAAAAGCGGTCTGAGTTCCTCGGTGATGGTCTGGAGCGCTGTGGCCATCACCGGTGCTCTCGTGACCTGGGCCTTTGTCGCTCCCTTGAATGAAACCGTGGCCGTCCAGGGCAAGCTCCAGCCCATCTCCAGTGTCAAGCGCATCGATGCAGCGGTGCCGGGCCAGGTGGAGGCGGTTCTGGTCACGGAGGGGCAACGGGTCAACAAAGGCCAGGCGTTGCTGCGCTTTGATCTGCAGGAGGCCCGCAGCTCTCTCAAGGCAGCCCAGTCCGTGCGCGCCCAGTTGCTCAATGAAATCCAGATTTACCGAGCCAGCCTCGGTGAGGTGGATGGTCGTGGACTCACTCCCAACCAACGGCGCCAACTGGCCAGCCAGGAAAGTGATCTGCAGAGCCGCCGCCAGGTGGCGCAACAGGAGCTTCTCAAAAGTGAGGCCCGACTGCGCGGCCTGCTGGCGACCCTGGCGACGGCGGAAAACGTGGCCAACCGCTTCCGGGATCTGCGGGATTCCGGTGCCGTCAGCGAGGTGCAGGTGCTGGAGGCCACCACCAAGGTGCAGGAACTTCAGTCCGAGCGCAGTGTCGAGGAACGGGAGATTTCCAGGCTTCAGGCGGTATTGACCGGTAGCCAGGCACTGCCCGGTGTTGATCTGCGCAAGCGCATCGAGGACAATCTCAGTCGCATCGCCGAGCTCGATCGCGACATCAGTCAGGCTCGTCAACGCATCCGGTATGGGGTGTTGACTGCTCCTGCCCGCGGCCAGGTTTTTGATATCACCGTTGGTCCGGGCAGCGTGGTTCAACCCGTTCAGCAGGATGCCAGCAAGCCGGTGATGAAGATCGTTCCCGATGATGCTCTGCAGGCCAAGGTTTACCTTCCCAATACGGTCATCGGCTTTGTGCGTGTCGGTCAGAGGGCTGACATCGCTCTGGATACCTTTCCCGCCAATGACTACGGCCGCATCGCCGCCACCGTGGCCAGCATCGGTTCGGATGCCCTTTCACCCAGCGAGATGGGGCAAACCCTTGGTAACGATGCCCAGGGTCTCTATTTCCCGGCAGTGCTGAAGCTCGGGCGCCAGAGTCTGTTGCTTGAGCACAAGGCGATTCCGTTGCAGGCGGGCATGTCTTTGACAGCAGATATCAGCTTGAGGCAACGCCGCTATATCAACATCATCAGCGGTTATCTCGAAAATCAACGCCTCAATCTCGAGCGGGTTCGCTGAGCATGAACCAGCGCCACTTCAGTCCGCGAAACCATCCCTGGTGGCGCCATGTTCCCCCCGCAGAGCGAGGTCGCCGCGCCTGGCACATTCGCCGCATGCGAATCGCGGCCTGGTTGCGGCAGCGGCGGCATCAGATGGTGTTGATTTTGCTTTTCTATGGCTTGTTGTGTCTGCTGCCCCTGTTGATCGGCCAGCCCCATCTCTCGGCCTATGCCCTGTTGCCGGTGCTGCTGGTACCACCGGTGGCCTATCTCGGCTATCTCCTCGCCTGGCATGAGTTTCATCGATGAACCGGACGGCTTCAACCGAACGGCTGACTCGGTTGCCACCTTGATGCGTGTCAGCGGCGCAGGCCCGCCAGGCTGTTGAAGGATTCGCGCAACCACAGGGGCAACCGGTTCTGCCCGGGACCCAGGCGCATCTTGCCCTGGGGCAGGAAGGACATCACCGCCAGCAGGGCCTGGGCCATGGCGGGATGCTCCATGTCAACGGCGGCGGCGGTGAGCTGCTCGCAGACCTGGCGATCGTCCGGATGCAGGGGCTCGGCCCCGAAGTTGCTGGCGAGTAACGATCGATAGATCATGCCCAGACTGGTGCGATCGAGGGCTTCGAGGCTGGCTGAAGAGACATCGAGCCAGATCTGCCCGATCAGGCGCCGCAGTCGGCGCAGCTCCAGCTGCACGTCGCTGTCGCTGCGATCGATCACATAGAGGTTGATCAAGCCCACCATGCGGTTGACGAACTCCTCATCCTGGAACTGATTGAAAGCTTCGGCGCCGGAGCCTTCAATCAGTCGGGGCAAGGCAACCGGTTCGGGCCTGGCGACGGGAGCGACGGTGGGGCCCTGAGGCGTGCTGGAGCTGATCGGGTTGCCGTCGCCGCTGAGGGGTGGGCCGGGCTGGTCGAGCAACCCGATCGGCAGACCCAGGTCGGCGGCCAGTTCGGGGGCGAAGCAGGCGACGTAGTCACTCAGCAGCCAGCGAGGCAGACTTTCGCCCGGTTCACTGAGCTGCATCTTCCCGGGCGCGCAGTACGTCATCACGGCCAGCAGCAGGTTGAGCCGCTCGGGGGCGTCAAAGTTGGTTTCCAGTTGCTGGGCCAGGCCTTGCTTCCAGCTGGTTTCGTCGCCGGAGAGGGGCTGGATGCTGAGCGGCCCCCGGAGCACCAGGCGATAGGCCTCTCCGATCGGTCCGGCGTACAGCTGTTCCAGCTGATCAATCGGCGCTTGTAACCAGAATTTCGACAGGCAATGACGGGCATGGCGGGCCTCCAGCTGGCACTGGCTATCCCCAGGATTGGCGTTGGCGCGGCGGATGATGCGATCGAGCCTCGAAACAGTCCAGGCCATCGATCGGGGCGCCTCGCCGATGCCGATGTTTCCAGGCGGCGGCAGCAGGGCGGGGCCGTCTTCCGTCACCAGGTTGACCCCCGCGGCCGTGGGGCCTGACCCGCGGTACAGGCGATTCAGCAGACGGCGGAACATCGACACTCGGGAGGGCTGAAGGGGGCATCACGGGCCATGATGGAACGTCCACCCGAGGACACCATGGCATCCCGAAAATCGGAGATGGCCCTGGATCTGGTTCGAGGGAGGTTCCTGCGCTCTGCTTCCGGACGTCGCGACCGTACGGCAGCCTTGCTGAGGCAGGTTGAAGCACCTTCAGGTTACGCGCGGAAGCGATGCGGATCCTGCTGATCCATCAGAATTTTCCAGGCCAGTTTCGCCAGTTGAGTGGTGTGCTGATCGAGCGTGGCCACGATGTGGTGGCGATCGGGCGCCGTCAGGGAGTCATGCCCGAGGGGCTCACCTACGGGCTCTACGGCATCGACGAGCTGATGCCCGACTGGCCCGGCAGCGATCGCCATATCGAGCTGGCCCTGCGCCGGGCCCAGCAGGTGTTGAGGGCGAGCCTGCTGCTGCGTGAGCAGGGTTGGATCGCCGATGCCGTGTTGTTCCACAGCAGTTGGGGGGAGGGTCTCTATCTGCGTGATGTCTGGCCTGAGCAGCGACTGGTGGCCTATCCCGAGCTGTTTGGATCAGCGCGAGTGATGGGCTACGGCTTCGATCAGAGCCTGGGGCCGGTGCCCGGCGAGCTGCTGATCTCGATGCACCATCTCAATCTGCTGTCGCTGTCGGCCATTGCCGACAGTGATGCGCTTATCTGCCCCACGCACTATCAGCTCAACACCTTCCCCTCCCATCTGCGCCAGAATTTTCATGTGATCCATGAGGGGGTGGACACCAAGCTCCTCGGCCCCTATCCGGAGCGCTGCCTGGTGCTGGGGCCTGAGCTGCTGCTGCGTCCCGGGGATCCGGTCGTGACCTACTGCAGCCGCCATCTGGAGCCGCTGCGAGGCTTCCCCACGATGATGCGCGCCGTGGCGCTGTTGCAGCAGTGCCATGCCAGCGTCCAGGTGATCATCGTCGGCGAAAACGGCAAGGGATATGGGCCGGCCAGTGCTCATCCCGGTGGCCATCAAGGCGCTTTGCTGGAAGAGCTGCAGGATCAGCTCGATCTGCAGCGGATTCACTTCCTTGGCAGGGTCGAGTATGAGCAGTTGATCGGCATCTTTCAGGTGAGTGCCGCCCACGTCTATCTCACCTATCCCTATGCCCTTTCCTGGAGTCTGCTGGAGGCG
>CAIKWV010000237.1 GCA_903831165.1 uncultured cyanobacterium | reverse complement strand
CTGGCCGGTATTTATGGTATGAATTTTGAAAATATGCCTGAGCTTAAATGGCATTATGGCTACTTTTTGAGTCTTTGTTTAATGTCGATCATTGCGGGCTTGATGACCTATTGGCTCTCCAGGCGCGGCTGGTTTGATGACTGGACCACAAGCCGCTCATGAGCGCTGATGAAACCACTGCTGCTGCCCCAGGCGGCTGCTTGACCTGATCCTGCCGGCCGCATCACCGTGCGCCAGGCCCACGGCAACCCAGGTTGCGGCCCGGCTAAGGAGGGCTAACAGCTGCGGTCGGGGAGGTTGGATTGCTCTCCAGGCAGACCAGCCAACGCCCTTGGTAGGCAACGATTGCATCGGCTGCGGGCCAGGCGCCGCAGGCAGGCAGCTTGCTGCGGTCCACGGAAGCGGGGGTGCCTTCGCTTCCGGAGCGGATGTGCTCGACCTTGATGCGCAGCAACTGCTGGAAGATGGCCTCGATGCTCCAACTGGCACGGAACGCTGACTCACCGACACTGCTCCAGTGCGGAAAAGACTGATTGCGTTCACTCGTACCGAAAAGGCGGAAGCTTTGGGCTGGAACCTGGGGATTGCTCCTGGACAGGGATCGCACATCGGCGGCGATCGCCTGTGCCATCGCCATATCGCGGCGCTCCAGCAGTTGAGCCAGCTCCCAGATCCGCGAGGCATAGGCGGCCTGGGGAATCACATAGCCAACGATCAGCAGACTCACCAGGATTCGGGTGAAGAACCGGGTTCTGAGCGGACTGGAACCGGATTGGCCAGACAGCCAGGCCAGACCGATGACACTGAAGCCGACGATGCCGACATTGCCCAGGCAGAAGGCACGGCCTGGGAAGCCCGCCTCGAGCACGATGTAGAGCAGGAAGGGCGACATCGTGCACGAGCCAGCTGCAAGCCAGAGGAGTCCCAGGCGATGTCGGCGGCTTTGCGATCCTTGTGCCGTGCGCCCCAGGTGGATGCTCAGCCAGAGCAGGATCAGTAGAAAGGTGCTGGAGAGCAGAATCTGGGCCGGCCTCCAGAGCAAGGCCACCTTGGTGGCATAGACATCCCGATAGGCGCCGATGGACTTGAGCTTCACCAGGAAGTAAGAGAAGCTGGCCAACCCCGTGCGGTAATCAGGCACATGGCCAATGATCGCCAGCCGGGCGGTGATGCCGTAGATCAGCAAGCCAAGCAGCAGCCCGGCCACAAGACGCGGCCAGCTCCCAGGGGACGGGCGATTCGCGCCGAGGCTGCGGCTTAGCGCATCGAAGCCGATCAACACGACCCCGAGCATGGCCGTGGGCTGATAGATCCCGATTGCGAATGCCACCATCGCCACCCCGGCCACGGCGTCGAGCCAGCGTCGACCCAGCAGCGGTGGACAGGGGTTGTAGGCAATCAACACGCCACCCCAAAGCGATAGCGCCGCCGGTAGTAGGTAGAGTCCAATGGCGAAGCCAAAGTTGAAAAGATCCAGCAGGTAGGTGTGGAGCGATATCAACAGGGCGGCCAGGAAAATCCAGGCTGGCGCCAGCGACGGCAGGAATAGCGGCAGGCAGGCTGCGATTGAGAACAGGGAGGCCGCGGCAATCAGCCAGCCAAAGAAAGGAGAGAAGGCGTTCTGGAACAGCAGGCCATAGATCACATCCCAGGCCGGGCGGCTTTCGTAGGCCTGTTTGATCGGTTTGCCGATCAGGGCCCAGTCGTCGACGTCGTAGGTCGGGGAGCTCACCTCCTGCCAGTGGATGGAAAGGAAGACCACCAGAAACAGCAGGCCCCAGTGGAGGGTGGAGCGCGAGCGAAGGGCTGGAGGTAGAGCTGCCCAACGATCCGGGCTGGCTTCCAGCCTGTCCCCCGCCAACGGGGGTTGGCTCGTATCGTCCGTCAGCTGCATGTTCGCTCCTGAAATTGAGCCATTCTCTGCCGAGACCGGAACAGTCTTGGATGCAGGATTGACTGGTTGGGCGGGGGCGGGAGCACCTTAGCCGGGAGGATTGGCTGCTACCCCTTGTGGCGTCGGCCTGCCGGTGCGATGGCGGAGCAGCTTTTTCCTGTCCACATTTGGACTCCCATCAGCCTCAGCCACCGGTATGGGGCAGGGTCCACAGGCTCAGTCCGCCTCGCACCCACCGTCTTTCGGGCTGGGGCTGGGCGCCTGATGTGGCCTGAGCCCTGCCCCCAAAACCTGGCCCGCGCTGTCCCCTGACTGGACCTGAATCAGCAACCGCCACCAGGTGCTCCTCCAGCGGCCGAGCCTTTGGGACAGATGCTCACCAAAGGTCTGCTGGTTCATGGGGCGAGGTCTCGGCGGACCCTTGCTCAAACTGAATTCGCCACGAGCGTGAGATAAAAATTGGGGCTCAGCGAGCTTCTTGATGTTGATACCAGTGATTCCTTTGCCAGTAGTTCAGTCTTCGGAGTATTGTTGACCAGCATTATCGGAACTGCTTGACAAGAGCTCTCCCAATTCCCAAGATCCTTGGCAAGGTCGTGCAGGCTGCATTCCTTCTCGCTTGTGGAGGTTCGCTTTTGTCGGCCGGCGTGGTGAAAGCTGCTACTGAAAGCTTTAACGGCTTCAACACTGCCTTTGCCACACCGGCAACAGAAGGTGGTGCCACAATTCAAGGACTCAGTGGGCCTACGGTGGGAACAGGACAGATCGGCTTTGGCAACCTCTTAATTGGTGTGCCACCTATCGAAGTCTGGGATGTAAATATCGATTTCGGGCCTCCATTAAGTGGCAGCACAGCCAGGGGATTCTACGTTTATAGCCTAACAGCATCCTCAGGCAAGGCCTGGAACTCGTTCCGATTGAGCTTAGAGTCCCTGGATGGCGGCTTCACAGCTAGATTTGCTATCTGCTCAGACAGCGACTTTGTAGCCGACTGCCAAGGATATACACTAAAGCCCGGGGGAGTCCCTCCAATTATTAGCCTGTCAATTCCTTTGAATGTGGTTTACGTCAAAACTTCCTACGCCGGAGTCGAGTTCGATAGTGTCAGCAGGATTTCAGCTGAATATTTTGCTGAAGCAGCTCCAATCCCCGCTGCACCCGGCCCCTTGCCCATCCTTGGAGTTGGTACAGCCTTTGGCTTCAGCCGCAAGCTCCGTCAGCGCATCAAGGCCTCACGGTGAACTGATGGATCAACGAACACATTCAAGGGGCGATTGATCATCTCCCGACTTCACTCAGCTCAGCAATCTTTTGCTTCTACCATTCCCTTTGCTCGGCGGAGCCCGTAGTCCCGAAAGCAGCTTCGATTTCGCGCCTCTGGGCCAGGTGCTGGCTCAAGTGGCGGGCCAACACCTGGACGGCCGGTTGGCAACGCCGATCTGCGATCTGAGTGATCTCACCAGCGTCAAGCGCTGCTCAGAAGACCTGCTGACCGCTCCCTGCCGGTGCTGGCTTGGAGTCCTGGGCGGGTATTCCGAGTAGCAGCGGCGGCTGCTTCCGCTACAGCCGCAGCCAGAACCCCTGCGGGCTGGCCTTGTTTGCGCTGGTCGCCCGCGACCTGCTGTGGTTGACCGAAACGCCAGATCGGGCCGGTTCTCTGCTGGCCGGCCTGGCCGCGACGTCACCGCCGCCTAGGTCGCCGCGAATCCAGGTGCCGATACCGGCAATAGGCCCAACATTGATGCCGTCGTCTCCTGAAAGGTGCGGGGTTAAGGAGTTCTAATTCGCCGTTGGGACTCTTGCTTGCTTGAGTTCAATGTCCAGCAAAAACCAACGGCAGCAGGCAAGGGCTGATGCATAGGAGATGCTGCTGATCAGCAAAGTACAGTGACAGCTCACGGCACCAGGCCATCGCGTTTGGCCTGGCTGATCGCTCGATCCATTCGCTCCACCAGCTTCGCGTCAAGACGGGGGGAGAGGGAAAATGCCTGCGATTCCCGGTTCGTACCCGGTAGTGCTAATCGCAGGCGGGATCGCTGTGCGGGGGTCGCTTGCTCGCGGACGTAGCGAAGCTGTTGCTCATCAGCGAGGACCGCATCGGCACGCCCTTCCAGCAGTAAAGCGGGAGCAGCAGCCAACTTGGGTAGAAGCACGACACGCACCCGCCCACCCAGGGGTGGTTGCTGTAGGAGATGGGCACTGACACTGCCTGGCCGCACGCCGATTCGGCGCCCGATCAGATCCTGCAGCGACCTGGGCTGGAAACCGCTCGTCGGCGGTTGTCGCAACACCTCCAGTGTGATCGTGCTCACAATCAGCGAGGCACCGATGATCCGCACCAGCCAGCTCACTAGAACCAGGGCATGGCCGCGGGTGCGTGTCACGATCACATTCGTGCCCGGTCCCGAAGCCAGAACCTGGAAGACCAACGCATACCGGCGCAACTGCTCCCGCTTGCCCACGCCGCCATCGCCACGGTGCTCGTCGCGCCAAATCAGCCAGCTGATCAGCGCGATCACCAGCAGATAACCCGCCATCACCCTGAGCAACTGGGGATGGAGAACGGCCTGGAGCAACCTGCGGCCGCCCGCCAGGCGATCCGTCGGAATCAACAGGGCCAGGCCCTCCTCCTGAAACGGCAAGCTGAAGCGATAGCGGCCCACGCGCTCTGGTGAAACGGTGAGGCAGCCGACGCCGATGTCGATCTGATCCGACTCGGTGGCG
>CAIKWV010000236.1 GCA_903831165.1 uncultured cyanobacterium | reverse complement strand
GCCCTGCTGGAGCGGGGGCGCGAACCGAGTGCGGTGCTCCAGGGCCTGGCCAGCCTGCTGCGGGACCTGCTGCTGGCCGGGGTGGCCCCGGACCGGCTGGAACTGACCAGCGTCTCCCCCCAGCTGAGGCCCCGTCTGCCGGAGGTGGCGCGCCGCATCGGCAAGGCGAAACTGCTGCACTGGCAGGCCCAGCTGCGGGGCAGCGAGCAGCAACTGCGGCAGAGCGTGCAGCCGAGGCTGTGGCTGGAGGTGCTGGTGCTGGGGCTGCTGGCCGGCCCGGTGGCCGCGGCCATGGCCAGCGCTGCCCCTGCGGCCGAAAGCCCCCGCCTGCAGGCACCGACTCCGGCCGCCCCAGCTCCCACGGCCGCCGGTCAGAGCGTGGTGGCTGGTGCGGCCACTCCTGTGGCGCCGGCAAGCACAGCGGGGCAACCTGCGGCGGTGGCTGCTGAAAGCGGCGCAGGCGCAACAGCGGTTGTCGGCTCCGGAGCGCCTGTCGGCGCAGCAACGACGGGCCAGGCTGAGGCCAGATCAGGGGCCGGCAGCCAAGCCACGCATCCGCACGGCGCGATGGTGACCGGTACTGCGGCCGCCAGCCCTCCACCCGCAGGGGCTGGTGGCCCGGACCTGGCGGAACTCTGGCAACAGATCCTGGCCGGACTTGAACTGCCCTCCACCCGCATGCTGCTCTCCCAGCAGGCCCAGCTGGTGCGCCTGGACGACCATCGCGCCGTGATCCGGGTCGCCGGCACCTGGATGGCCATGGTGCAGAGCCGGGTCAGCCTGCTGGAGGGGGCCGTCGCCCGGGCCCTGGGCAGCCCGCGCCAGTTGCTGCTGGAGGGGGCCAGCGAGGCGCGCGCCAACACAGCCGCGGCGGCGGCGCCCATGCCCACCAGGCCAGCCGCCGTTGCCGTGCCGATGGGGGGAACCGCCCCGCTGGCGGCGGCCCCGCTCGGCGCCGATCCGAACGGGATCGCTGCGGCTGCCATCCCCGATGCAGGCACGGATCCGGGGAGTGCGGCGGCGGGGACCATGGCGACAGGCAGCCTGGCACCGGCGATCCCGACCCCAGCCACTGCGGCCCCCACCCCGGCTTCAGCGCCCCCAGACCCGGTCCCTACGGCTGCGGCAGCCATCCCCGGGACACCGGCCCCAGCTCCAGCCACTGGCACCCCGGCAGCCACCGGGCCGCACCAGCCCGGGCCTGCCCCGGAAGCTCCGCTAGCCGCAAACAACACGCCGCTGACCCCGTATGGGTCGGGTCATTCCCAAGCGTCTACCACCACTCCAGCGGCGGCGGCACCCTCAGCGACGCCAGCGGCCCAGGCCCCCGGCCCGGGGCCAGGGTTCCCCTCACCGATCGATGAGAAGGCCAAGCGCCTGGCCGATTTCTTCAATGGCGAAGTGGTGGAACTCAACGACAGTGCCGGCTCCGACCAGAACGAAGCGGCCTGAATCACGACCCCGAACACGCTGTCAGCCCCGGATCTCGAACGGGGCGGCTGAGGCCTCTCAGGCCTGACCGGCTTCGGTGGCCAGATCGGCCTCGCCATCCACGGCCAGCTGGTCGGCCATGGCCTCCAATCCCGCCAACTCGCCATCGCCTTCCGCGTGGGCTTGTTCACCGAGATGGAGCGTCTTGGCCCAGACCAGCCGCTTGGGCAGCAGGGCCATGCGCAGGGTGACCCAGGGGATCACCACGAACCAGTGCACCAGATAGACCATGCCCAGGACCACGGCCTGGGGTGTCATCACCGGCAGGGCCGGACCCTCCACCGGGCGCCGGCAGCCGATCAGGATGGCCAGGGCCGACAGGCCCAGGGCGACGATCGAAAAGGGCCACATCGTCGGGGAGGTGCCCGTCAGCAGCACGCCGATCAGGTCGGCGGCGGCCATCACCGGCATCACGTACTGGAGCAGAAAGAAGCAGAGCAGATCAAGCTTCTGGCGGGATCCAAGCCGATCGGACAGCAGGGCAGGGCCGTAATCGAAGAAGCGCTGCAGGCCACCTTCGGCCCAGCGCTGGCGCTGACGCCAGAGGGCTCTCAGGCTGAGCACCGCCTCCTCCTGCACCGGCGGATCCCAGAGCACGGCGATCGGCTGGCGCTCCAGCAGCAGGCGGAAGCTGAGATCCAGATCGTCGGTGACGGTGGCTTCGTTGAAGCCACCGCAGGCCAACACCGCATCGCGGCGCAGCAACTGGCCGTTGCCCCGCAGTTCGGCCACGCCGCCACCGGCCAGGCGACCGAGCTGAATGATGGCGTCAAAGGCCATCTCCATGGCCTGCGCCTGGGTCAGCAGATTGACCTGGGCATTGGCCACGGCCTTGCGCAGCTGCACGGCCCCCCACTGGCCCCGCTCCGCCCAGGGGAGCAGGCGCTGCAGCAGATCCACCTGGAGATCGGCGTCAGCATCGAGCACCAGCAGCCAGCGACCCTGGAGCTGGGGCAGCACCAGGTTGAGGGCTCCCGATTTGCCCCCGCCGGCGTTTCGGGGACGGTTCAGGACCCGCAGCTGGGGGTACTGGGCCTGCAGGTCGCGCAGCAGATCGGGGGTGCGGTCTTCGCTGCCGTCGTCGACGACCCAGAGCAGCAGGCGTTCGGTCGGATAACGGAGCGCCATGATCCGCTCCACCAGCCGGGTGATCACCGCCTGCTCATCCCGGGCGGCGACCACCACATCAAGCAGCGGCAGATCCAGGGGCTGCTCCCCCTCTGCGGCGGCGGCAAGGCCGTCAGCCTCAGCGACCACGCCACGGGCGGCCGGTCGCAGAACGGTGCGAAAGCTGTAGCCACCCAGCACCATCGCCAGGATCAACGCCGGGACCAACCGCAGCAGTGGCGGCAAGCCATGGGGAGCGATCCCTGCGGCCGTGCAGCACAGCAAAAACAGAGCGGCCTTGGCGCGACGGTCACCCGTGCTGCCTTCGGTGCTGACGCCCGACCTGCCCTCAGGGCGGCCGTTTGCAGAGCCATCTGGGCGGCTATCGCTGGTACCACCGCCGCCGGTCATGGCATCCCCGGAAGTGTAGAGACTCTAAAGGGCCTGGCCGAGCGTCTGGAGCGGCACCAGCGCCGTGCCCGGGTAGTAGTGCTCCAGAATCCGATCGCGGCTCCAGCCCCGGCGGGCCTGATCAATGGCGCCAGCCTGGGACAGACCGGCGCCATGGCCGAAGCCCCCGCCCTCGACCAACCACACCCCGGCACCGACCGGACTGACGTTGAACAGGGTGCTCGGCAGCTGGCGCAGGCTGCCGCGAATGGCGTCCAGGCGCAGCACCCGGCTACCGCCGGGGCCGGTGATCTCCAGGGCCACCACCCGTCCACTGGCCCCCCGCGCCAGCACCCTGAGGCGGCTGGGCCGGCCGATCGCGGCGGCTCCCTCCCCCAGAGCCCCCTGCAGCTGGGCGGCCGTGAGCCGGCGGCTCCAGCGGAAAGCGGGATGGTCCGCTCCCCAGGCCTGGCTGCCATCGGCCAACAGCTGCGGCAGACGCGCCGGCGCTAAGGGGATGGGGAAGCGGGCTGAGAAGGCCGCCGGGCCATCGGCAAACGCCTTGAGGTAAGGCACGGCACTGCCACGCCAGACCTCTTCGAAACCGGCTGCCACGCCGCCATTGCTGGCGTGATAAACGGCATGAATCAACTGACCGTCGCTGGCCAGCACCAGGCCCTGGCTGGCGGATATCGCCTGGCCCACCTCGGCACCGCCCTGGCGCGGATCGCTGTAGACCTGACACTGGGTGTCGGCACAAAGGTGGTAGCCGTCGACCGCAAAGCGATGGCGGTTGCGCAGGGCCCAGGTGCGGGCCAGCACCGCCTGGGCCGCCAGAGCGGCCGGCGGGGAACCGGCGCCGATCTCATGGGGCACGACCCCCTGCAGATAGCGCTCCAGCGGCACCTGCTCCACCAGGCTCCAGGTGCCATAGGCATCGGCCTGCAACAGGAACG
>CAIKWV010000235.1 GCA_903831165.1 uncultured cyanobacterium | reverse complement strand
TCAAGGAGGTCACCGTGGAAGTGCTCAACTCCCCCTCCACCGCCACTCAGGAGCTGCTGGGTTCGATCTTGGAGGAATTGCGCGCCATCCGCCAACGGCTCGATGGCGTGGAAGGCGCTCCCACCAGCATCAACATCCATCGCCAACAGCACAATCAGGCCCGCCCTGCCGCCTGAAGCCAGCCTGAGTCCAGCCCATCCCGTCCGGGGATGAGACGGACCAGATAGGCCGAGCTATTCAGATGCTCGAAATGGTGCCACTATGGAGGGCACCACTGTTCGTTCAATGAGGTGGAGCCCATGGTTGGCTCCACCAACACATGGAGCAAGCCTTAACCCAACCCAGCCGTCCCCGTCAGGTTTCCATCGCCAATCCGGTTCCCGTCGTCAATCGGACCCCGCTTCAGGCTGTGGACCATCACCTCGCCAGCGGCAGTCCGACGGTCGCGTACCTGCCGACGGCCAACTCTCCAACCAGCCTCCCTGCAGGCGACTTGCAAGCCGATGGCGCCGGCTTCGGTTCCCTGATCCAGGACCCTGGGGACGTGGATCCTGGCGACGAAACGCCAGGCCGAAGTCCCCGGCGGACAACGACGCATCCCGCCAGGGCTGCTAAATCCAGCTCCCAGCAGATTGCGTCCCGCGAGCGGAACATCGCCGATTCCCATGCCCTGCTCGCTGGCAGCAGCGATCCGCTCGGCGAAGGCCTGGGGCTGCTTGCCGGCATGGCCATTGGGCTGCTGACCCTGGTGGTCCCCCTGCTGAGTGTGATCACCGATCGCCCTGCCAACCAGGGGCTCCCGGTGGTGGAGACCCCTTTCGATCCCAGCCACCTGCCCTGATCAGCTGCGCGCAAACTGTCAGCGACTGAGCCGGCTGGGTCCTGAACCCAGGCCGCTGGCTCGACACCAGAACCAAGGCAGCACTCACGCAGCGGCAATCTCAACAGCCCGCGGTGGCGATCCCAGTGGAGGCCTGGGGTTGTCTCAGTACCGGCTTATCCCAGCAACGCTTGGCCCAGCCCAGGAGCTGGATCCAACCGGGTTGCGGAGAGCGTTCTAGGCCTGGCGTTGCAGCAGGAATCCCTCCACGTCCAGAGCCTTGAACACAAGCGCCGGATCACTGAAACCGGCAGCGTTGACCAGGGCGGTGAGCCGGGCCAGACCGATCGGGTGCAATCCCTGGCTGAGGGCATCGAGGGCCTCCGCGGCGCCCGAGAGCCCACTGGCCCGCTGAAAGCCCAGCCAGGCCTGCTCCACCTGAGCCTGCAGGGGGGATCGTTCCGAGCGCATCAGATCAACCAGCACCAGCTGACCGCCGGGCCGCAGGCTGCGGGCCAGGGCCGTGAGGAAGGCGAGTTTGGCGCCGTCATCGGCGAGCGACTGCAGCACCAGCACCGAGAGAGCCCCATCGAAGGCGGCCTGGGCATCGAGCTCCTCGACGGTGGACTGGCACCAGGTGATGCCGCCTCCCGCGATCTGCGGGGAATCCAGTCCGGCTTCACCCAGCCGTTGGCGGGCCACCGCCAGCATCTCGGCGGCCGGATCGATGGCGGTGAGCTGCCAATCAGGCCGCTGGGATCGGGCCTCCAGCAGTTCGGCCCCGGTACCGCAGCCGGCCACCAGCACCTCGGAACCGCTGGCGGCGGCCAACGGCGACGCCGCCAGCAGGGCCACAGCCAGGCGCGCCAGGCTGGCGTAGCCCGGTATCAACTGCTGGACGACGAGGTCGTAACTGGAGTGGTTCAAAGCGATCGCGACGCTCATCGCTGATGTTAGGCACCCCGGGGCAGCCCCTCCAGCCCCAGGGCCGGAGCCGGAGGGGCAGGCCCTGGTCCAGTGATCTCCCGGTGGCCGACCAGCGACGGGGCGATCGCGGTGATCGCCGCTTCAGGTGATCCCGCCCCAGGCGGTGGAAGCCTTGAAGGCACCCTGCCCCCGATGACGGAGCGCGCTATGGCTTCCGGGACCTCCGCAGCGGTGCAGCCGGAGCCGACCCAGCTGGACGGGGCCGCAGGTGGCGTAAGTTGGGCGGCGCCCTCTCTCCCCCGAATCGACCGTGCCCACCATTCGCTTCGAACGTGAAGGCCAGCAGGTCGGATGCATCGAGGGCGCAAACCTGCGCAAAGCCGCTCTGGACGCCGGGATCAACCCCTACACGGGCCTCAACAACTTCAACAACTGCGGTGGCATCGGCCAATGCGGCACCTGTGTGGTGGAAGTGCTGGAAGGCGCCCGCAATCTCTCCCCCCGCAGCGATGTCGAGGAGGTGTATCTGGCTGATCGCCCCGCCAGCTTCCGCCTCAGCTGCCGCACCACGGTCAACGGTGACGTGACCGTCCGCACCCGCCCCGCCAACGCCGTCGGCAAGGGCTCCAACAGCCTGGTGGGAGCTCTCAAGGCTCTGGTGGGCAAGAAGTAGTCCTCTGCTGGGTCGCCCCGTCCAGCTGGCCCGGCCAGCCGGGCGGCCCTCGCTCTCCACCCCCTGTCGCCGACCATCGCGTGTCCGAGCCCCTGGTCCAGCCTCGCCTGTACAGCTACGGCGCCTGCAGCACCTGCCGCAAAGCCCTGGCCTGGCTGAAGCAGCAGGCCATCGCCGTCGAAGTGATCGACATCACGCTTCAGCCTCCCAGCCAACAGGAGCTGGAAGCGGCACGTGAGCAGATCGGCCGCTCCAGGCTGTTCAACACCAGCGGCCAGAGCTACCGGGCCCTGGGAGCCGCGGCGGTCAAGGCCCTCAGCGATGGCGAGGCCCTCCAGGCCCTGGCCGCCGACGGCAAGCTGATCAAACGCCCGTTCCTGGTCACGGCTGAAGGCCGCATCAGCACCGGCTTCAATCCCCAGGAATGGGCGCCCCTTCTGGGCCTGGAGCCTTGACCATCAGCTGATCCAGCTCGGCGATCAGTCCCTCGATGCCCGAGCGATTGATCTGGCTGACGTACGTGCCTTTGAACTCCTCCAGGAAGGCACAGAGCAACTGCTGGGAGCGCTCGAGGGCGGGACCGCTCTCCAGGGCCGCAGCCAG
>CAIKWV010000234.1 GCA_903831165.1 uncultured cyanobacterium | reverse complement strand
GTAGTCGATCTCGTCGAACAGGGTCGAGCCGAACTCGTCGATGATCGCGCCGAGGCCGAAGCCGAGATTCAGTGGCAGGAAGGGGGCCGCCAGGATGCCCAGGGTGCGGATGATCACCAGATCGCGCCGCAGGATGAACGGCAGCTGGGGCCTCTGCACCTTGACCGCCACCCAGTGGCCGTCGTCGAGGCGGGCCTTGTACACCTGGCCCAGGCTGGCGGCTGCCACCGGATAGTCCGGGAAGGTCTCGAACAGGCTCTCGGCCGGTGCGCCCAGCTCGGTTTCGATCAGCTGCAGGGCGACGGCATGGGAGAAGGGGGGCAGGTCGTCCTGCAGCCGGGTGAGCTCATCGAGCCAGTCGCGCCGCACCAGATCGGGGCGGGTGGAGAGGGCCTGGCCCACCTTGATGAAACAGGGACCCAGGCGGGTGAGGGTGGTGAGGATCCGACGGGCCAGCCGCTGCTGCACCTGGGGGTCGCGGCTGTTGCCCTGCACCACCAGGTTGAGGGCCAGGCTGCTCAGCGAGCTGATCACCACCACCAGGCGGCCGATCCAGATCCAGGGCCGCAGCGCCAGCCAGCGCAGATCAGCTCTGGGGTCGTAGCGCGGGGCTTCGCCTTCGGGGGCGACGCGGCCCGCGGAGCCGGCAGCAACGGTGGCATTGGCTCCAGTGGTCAGGTCCATGGGGGCGGCAGAGCGGCTGGCGGCGCCGGCTGCGGCGGCCTCGCGAGCCCCGGCGGCCTCGCGCCACAGGGCTGAATCACGCCGGTTGGAGGGGTCTTCGGCCCGGTTGACACCGGCGGAAGGGGCTGAACTGGCAGACCCGGCAGCACGGAGGGCGCTGGAGGACCGCGGCGCGGGAACGGGCAGATCGGGACTCATCGCTGACCAGACTCTAGAAAGTTCACCCCAGTCGCCATGAGCCCACGCGCCCTGGGCCCCGCCGACGGGGAGCCGCTGCTGCGCGCCTTGGGCGGAGCCGCCCCGCCCTTGCCCCTGCATCTGCCCTGCCACGGCCGGGGCCGCAGCCTGGCCCCCGGGCTGCTGCGGCTGCTGCGCCTGGCTCCCGCTGCCTGGGATCTGCCTGAACTGCCGGAGATCGGCGGGCCTCTGGTGGACGAGGGGGCGGTGGCCGAATCCCAGGCCCGCTCGGCGGCTCTGCTGGGGGCCGAGCGCTGTTGGTATGGCGTCAATGGCGCCTCCGGGCTGCTGCAGGCGGCGCTGCTGGCCCTGGCGCCGCCCGGTTCCAGGGTGCTGCTGCCGCGCAATCTGCACCGCTCGCTGCTGCACGGCTGTGTGCTGGGCCAGATTGAGCCCCTGCTCTACGACCTGCCCTTTGATCCGCTCACCGGGCTGTGGTTGCCCCCCGGGCCCGAGCATCTGGAGCGGGTGCTGGCGGCGGCCCGGGCGCTGGGGGGCGCGGCTGGTCTGGTGCTGCTCGATCCCACCTACCAGGGGCTGGTGGCGGATCTGCCGGCCCTGATCGGCCTGGCCCATGGCCAGGGCCTGCCGGTGCTGGTGGACCAGGCCCATGGTTCCGGTGCGGCCGTGGCGGCCGGGGCCGATCTCTCCGTGCTGTCCCTGCAGAAGAACGCCACCGGTCTGGCCCAGAGCGCTGTGTTGTTAGCGCAGGGGCAGCGGGTGGCCGTCGGGGTGATCGAGCGGGCTCTGCTGTGGCTGCAGACCTCCAGCCCCAGCGCCCTGCTGCTGGCCGCCAGTGCCGCCGCCATCGACCACGCCCACAGCCCGGCGGGACAGCGCCAGCTGGAGCGGGCCCAGCGCCGGGGCCTGGCTCTGCGCCAGCACCTGCAGGACCTGGATGTCCCGCTGGTGGCCAATGGCGATCCGCTGCGGCTGGTGCTGGCGACGGCTCCGCTGGGGATGTCGGGCCTGGCGGCGGATGCCTGGCTGCTGGAGCGGGGGGTGGTCGCCGAACTGCCCGAACCGGGAGCGCTGACGTTCTGCCTTGGTCTGGATCCACCCCGCTGCCTCGAACGGCTGCTGCCCCGCCGGTTGCTGGCGCTGCGTCAGGCCCTGGGTGGACCGCCTCTGCCGCCGTTCACGCCCCCACCTCTGCCGCTGCTGGCGGCACCGGAGCTGCCGCTTGGCCAGGCCTGGCGCGCCGCCTCCTCCCCTGTGCCCCTGGCTGCCGCCGCCGGGCGGATCGCCGCCGAACCCCTCTGTCCCTATCCGCCGGGGATCCCCCTGCTGGTGCCGGGGGAGCGGATCGACGCGCCCCGGGCCCTGTGGCTGGCGCAACAACAGCAGCTCTGGCCCGGGCAGCTGCCCGCTAGCGTGCAGGTCGTGGATGGCTGTTGACCCTCCGGCCATGACGTCCCAGAGCGAGGCCTATCACTGGGATTTCGTCACTCCGGGACTGCCCGATGGGGCTTTTGAGGCCGCTCCCGGTTTCAGTCCGACACCGATGGAGCTGCGGGTGATGCTGCTGGCCCATCTGCGGCCCCGGCCCGACTCCCTGGTCTGGGATGTGGGCGGCGGCACCGGTGCCCTGGCCCTGGAGATCGCCCGGCTGATGCCCCTGGGGCAGGTGCACACCC
>CAIKWV010000233.1 GCA_903831165.1 uncultured cyanobacterium | reverse complement strand
ATAAAGATAAGAAGGTCGAAGCCAAAGAAAGAGCAGAACAAACTGGTGACACCTCGCTGAAGGCCAAGAACTACAATTTTGACCCCACGGATCCAAACCAGATCGCCCTGTTCCCAGACCCCAACGCCGCCCCCTCGGATCCATCGGCATCCTATGCAATGTTCAACTGGGTCAAGCAGGATCTGGCCCAGTCCAATGCCGTGTTCAACGTGGTCACCGGCCACCACACGGCCTATCACGGGGGCGCCGTTCCTGAAGACGCCAACTCCAACAACTTCAGCATGCCGATCATGGTGACGTTCCTGGCGGGCCTGAAGGATGAGAACGGCGATCCCTTACTCGATGCCTATTGGAATGGCCATAGCCACGCCTACAGCCGCGTGCTCGAGATGGGGCCAACCAGCGATGGCATCGGCGCCGGCATCCCGATCCTGACGACGGGCAATGGCGGCAAGGACCAGGACCCGCTCAATCTGGTGCCTTACGGCACCAATGTTCTGAACCCCCAGAACTGGGACAACACCTTCACGTACTCGTACACAGACAGCAACGGTCAGGTCATCAGCGGCACATCCAGCAATGCCGAACTCAACGGACTGGATGAAGCCTATTTGGCCGCCTTCCCCCAGGCTGCCGCCCCCACCAGCGTCGGCAGCAGTGGCGCCTACCGCTACAACGAAAACAACATTCCCCAAGGCTTCCAACTAAGCGCCAACCCCGACAGCGCAGATGACGACCCGAAGCTGTTAGACACCTACCAGAAGACAATCACGGTCGCTGCAGAGAATCAGAATCCTTTGTCCAAGAATAAGGATTTCGTCGTCACCATTCCACAATACAACAGCGTACTGCCTGATTCAGCGGGAGCCAACAGTTCCGTTTCCGGGTTCTACGGGTACGGCTCAGGTGCCGAGTACGTCGAGGTGGACGACGGCTACCTATTAATGAACTACCGGACCGTAGTCCCCTTGGACCCGGCCATCACCCTGATCGGCAAGCAACTAGGCCTCAGCGCCCAGCAGATGCAACGGGGTTCGCTGTTCTTTGAGCAATGGTCGCCAACCAACGCCAAGGTGGACAACCTGGCACTATTCAGCTTCGACGTCATCATCGATAGCACCCATCCAGAAGGCTATCTTGATCATCTTCAATTGGTGCAATCGGGGAACGGCTATCTGGAGCAGAGCATCGGCAGTAGCGACTATCAGGACGGCACGTACACGTTCGAGATCCAGGGCAACAACCCGACCACGCCCCTGCCCTCTGACCAGCCCGACCCGTCGCGGGCCGCGGTGGAGTTGACCTTCAAGGCTGGGCAGCTGAAGGCTGTGCGCTTTGCCAAGGATGGCGATGGAAACGAACGCAAAGGAACCGGCTACAAGGAGCTCTCCAACTCCATCAATGGCGACAACCTCAACCAGAGCGGCAACACTTCGATGTTGGTCGGCGTCAACGTCAACCTTGAGGCGCAATACACCTTCGCCGACCAGGCCGCCCCTGGCAGTGACCTTTACCAAGACTGGTATCTGATGGCTGACACGGCGATCCAGTCCAGGGCCAGCCAGCAGGGACCCTTCGGGGCCCTCAGCCTCGATCTTCGGCCCAGCGCCCAGCGCGCCCGCGAGATCATCGCCAGCCAACCGCTGACCACCGGCTATAGCGGCTCAGGCGAGCAGGCGGCCTACGCCACCCCCCAGCAGGGCACGGTCACCATCACAGATGCCCTCGGCACCATCGTGGGGGGCGGCAACAGCCAGGGCTTCAACAATGGCAATGTCAACCTCAATCTCTCGAGGCTGGCAGCCCCTGGTGCGCTGCAAGTGGAGTTTGGCGGCGATCCGTATTCGTCCTATCAGGTCAACTACAGAGCAGCGGCAACCAAGCTTGCCATCGACTACCTGCCCTGGGATTCAGGGATCAGCGCCGGCCCGGACCAGAGCCTCAGCTTCAGCAGCGATGTCACGCTGAACGTCAGCCGCAGTGACTCCCAGAGCGGAGCCATCAGCTTCGGGCTACGCAGCGCAACGGATCCGAGCGCGATCTGGCTGCTGCAAAACGGCGACGCCGCCAGTGCTTCGGCCTTGAACGTCAACCGACTGTTCACCCCGTCGGGGCCGGACAGCTGGCTGGCCAGCGAGGGACAGCGCCAGGGCAGCACGGCTGGGCAGCGCACATTCGCGGCCGGTACCTGGCTGCCGGTAGCAAGCGATAGCAATGGCCAGTCCCTCGCCTTGCAGTCGGTCTCCGTCGCCGGTAACGCTGTCCAGGTGGAATTCGAGGGCGGCTACCAGGCCCGCTACAGCACGCCCAGCACAGGGGAGGCAACGGCGACGCCGGAAAGTCCATCCCTGGTGATGACGGTGCAGCGCCTCGGCGGCTACGCCAACGGCCTTGCCCTCTATGAGGCCGATCCTGTAACCGGGGCCATCATCGCCGCCGGCGGTGAAAGGTTGCTGCCGGGAGACGATGATTATCTCCAATCCGCGCTGGAGAATGCCACCATGGCTGGGCTGTATTTCAGCCCCGAGCAGCTGCCGGAATACAAGGCCGAAAAGGTCTTCCAGGATTTGCCATTGCAGGCAAACGTCAATTATGGTCTGCTGTTGGTGCGTCAAAACAATCGTTTTGATCTGGCCAGCTCCTTTTCCCAGGCCAACGCAGGTGGCCAAGTGATCGCCCAGAGCTTTGCAGCAGCTGGACGGGGCGTCAGCTTCAGCTTGGAAGATCTCAGGTCCGAAGGCACGGACTACGACTTCAACGATCTGAACGTCACGCTCAGCAGCTCGCAGTTCACGCTGGGCTAAAGCGGCAGTTAAGACAAAGCGACCGGCCCCATTCTCCCCAGGGCCGGTACGCCCAGCGCCACTGGCTCCCGGGCCGCAGCAGAAAAAATTACACGGGAGTTGATTGAGCAGGCTGGAGCTACTCTCAAAATTGCAGTAGGAATTGTCTACACCACTGCACTCATGCAATCAGCTGTTTCGTGGTCGCTTTGAATTGCACCACTTGCCGCCTAGTCGGTGACAAGTGATGCCAAGAGAAGTCGAATCTCAATGATCAAATCGGTATAAGTGTCAGATTTCACGGTTTTGCTTTCGCGACGCTAGTGCCACCTGAGGGGGCCGATGCAACTGGATTTCCGAGATCGACAATGGTGTCTCGGGAACTGCGCAATGGCTCCGACAGCTTCGTGGAGCTGGCGGAACTGCGGAGCCAGCTCGAACAAGCGGATGCCCGGCTACAAGCGGTGTTTCGCCAAAGCGGCAACGCCCCTGGCGCTCCTGACCCGCAACGACCGGGTTGTCGGGGAGGGGTAGGCACCGATCCGCTCGGCGATCAGATGCTGACGGTGGGCTGGAGTGCGGTCAGGGTGAAGCTGAGATCGTTGAAGTCGAGATCGCTGCCCTGACCGGGGAGCTTGTCCTCAAACGAGAAGCTGACCCCGCGCCCAGGAGCGATCAGACTCAGGCATTGATTGGTCTGATTGGGATTGGCGGCGGCGAAGGAGCTGATCAGGTCGGTGTCCTTGTCGTCCACCAGCAGCAGGGCTCCGTAGTTCTGACTGAGGCTCAGCGGCAGGGCGTTGAACTGCTTCGTTTCGCCGAAGCCGGGCAGATCCTGTCCGTGCAGCACCAGACCCTCGCGCTGGGCGGCGGCCAGGGCTGCGCTCAGGTAGCCCGCCTGCTCTGGCAGCCAAGTGGTGCCTTTGGCATCAGTCACGGCGCCGGTGACCGGATCCGCCGCGTAGAGCGCCATCCCGTTAGCCATGCCCGAAAGTCGACGCACCGTCAGTACGCCGGGGTCGGCGGTAGGGGCGCTGCCCGTGCCGGGCAGGCCGAAGGTGGCCAACACGTCATCGCTGGAGTCGTTGGGGCGACCGGCGGCAAAGCGGGCCACGACACCGTTGGCCGCCAGCTCCAGGCTGTCGAGCGTCAATCCCTGGCCATTGAGAACGGCGGTGGGGAGCCAGCTGCCCATGGCCACCAAAGCGGAGCCGCCGCCCCCCTGGGCCTGGCCCTCGCTGCTCTGCCAGTTGGAGGCGGCGTCGCTGCGGAAGAGTTGATCGGCCTTGAGGCTGGCCTGGCTGGCACCTTTGGCCTGCTGCACGAGGCTCAGAGTGGCGCCGTCCTGGCTGAGCCCGAAATCCACCCGGCCGACGCCGCTGTCCGTGCGGATCACCTGAAGACGCTGCGCCGAGGCCAGTTGCAGCTGTTGGTCCTGCACCTGCAGCGGGCCGCTGAAGCTGCCGTAGTTGAGGTTGAGGTGGACGTCGTCGTCGCTGCTGATGCTCCGGAAGTTGACCTGGTAGCTGGAGAGCGCATCGCCATCGAAGCTCACCCGCACGGCCCCGGGCGCCGCAAGGGCGTTCAGGGTTACCGCCGCCTGCCCGTCGGCCACGCTGGCCTGGCCGATGGTGCTGCCGAAGGCATCGATCAGCTTCAGCTCCCCCTGGCCGGGAGCCAGGCGTTTGTTCTGGGGCCCCTGGCCACTGTAGCCGGTGGTGATCGGCGTGGTCATGAGGATGTCCTGGGCCTCCTGGGAGCGGGCCTGCAGGTTGAGGGACACCGATCCGAACGCCCCGGCGGCCTGCGCCTGCGCGGAGGCCAGGCCGGTGTCGGTGATCAGATACCAGTCCTGGTAAGGCTCGCTACCGGCAGGGCGGGTGGCGGCGAGGGTGTATTGGGCTTCGAGATCAATGTTGATACCAACAAGCAGGGAGTTGTTGGTGTCGGGGTTGCTCGGATCAAGGGTGGGACCATTGACATTGTTCTGACGAATCGCGTTAGCCAGTTGCTGGTAATCCGATCCTTTGTTGATCAACGCGACCTTGACCAGCTGGCCGTTGCTGAAGCTGAGCCGCACCACCGCCCGGCTGGGGTCGGAGTTGTTGAAGCCGAGGGGATGGGTGGGGTTGTTGCCGAGAATTTCGAAGTCCTGTTCGCTGCTCAGATAAGTGCTGCCCGCCAGATCGGCTTCGAAGTAGCCATTCCCGGATTGCACCAGCTGCACATTGGTCAGCGAGCCGTCCTGGTCGATGTCGAAACTGAAGAGCCCCAGATCCTCCAGGGTGGCGGAGCGCGGCGACCATTGGCGGTAAAATAGGGATTCTGGATCAAATGAGCTGACATCCTGGTTGCGGCCGATCAGGGCAATCGCCGGATCGATCGTCTGGGCTGTCTGATAGTGCACCATAAGATAGGTTTCGCCCGCATCCAGCTGCGCCGCGCCGGAGCCGAAGCCGTAGAGGCCGGATAGATCGGTCTGGCTGGAGTTCAGATAGGTGAGATAGGCGGGTGTCTTCAGTGAGTACGCCCTACCGTCTGGGGCGATGATCGTCCGGCTAGAGGGATCCTTCGGTTTGGCGGGATCAATGGGGCCCTGACTTCCGTCGTAGGCGGGATAGT
>CAIKWV010000232.1 GCA_903831165.1 uncultured cyanobacterium | reverse complement strand
CGCTGGCGAGGTGCGTGACATTTCTGAAGCGAATCTTGATCTTACCTTGCGACGCGCTCGTTCAGCCGGTTTAGCGCGCCAGACGCTGAGCAGGTTCAAACAGGCGCAGCGCCTCGGTCGAGCCTTCAAAACGCCAGTGCCAGGGCTCGTAGCTGACCCCCTGAGCATTGCCCGCCGGGAATGAAAGCTGGTAATGGAAGCGATGGGCATGGGCGGCCAGCCATTGATAAGCCGGGGTGTCGTCGAACCGGATGGAGAGATTGGTGGCCGGCTGGCGGGCATCCCCCAGATCGACGGCAAAACCGGTGCTGTGCTCGGAAAACCCAGGCGGGGCACTGACCCGGGCCCGGTCCCTGGCGCTCTGGTTGCGCTCCGCCTTGACATCAAAAAACAGCTGACGCTGCAGGGCGATGGAGCGGAAGGCGCTGAGCACCACCAGATCGACGCCATCGGCCCTGGCGGCCTGCTGCATCGCCAGCAGGGCCTGGGCCGCAGCGGGCTGCAACCGCAGATCGGAACTGATGGCCACCAGCTGGCCCTGCGGCAGCTCCGGGTAAGGGAAATGGCCCAGCAGTCGACCATCAGCGCTGAGCCGGGCATTGAGCCCGGCGACCGGAGCTGGCGTCAGCCAGCGCCGCAGGGGGCCGGCCATCAGCAACAGCAGCGTGCCGGTGACCAGGCCTGTGACCAGCAGCAGTCTCAGCAGGCGCCCGAGCAGCGAGGGCCGGGGTGGCTGGGGTGGCTGCCGGCGACGGGCGAGCGGAATTTCCTCCCCGTTCAACGGTGCGGGCACAACCAGCAGACAGCGAGCCTGATCGTAGTGGCCGTGTCCGATTGAGCGAACAGCTCCCACCGGAGCCGCAGCTGACCTTGGGGCGGTGTTAGTTTTTTTGGCCAGGATCCCTTTGGTGGAGCAGGTTTCAAGATGTTGCGAGTCGCAGTGGTGGGTGGCGGCCCGAGCGGTTCCTGTGCTGCTGAAGTACTGGCCAAAGCGGGCATTCAAACCTGGCTGTTCGAGCGCAAGCTCGACAATGCCAAACCCTGTGGGGGGGCGATTCCGCTGTGCATGGTCCAGGAATTCGACCTGCCGGAATCGATCATCGACCGCAAGGTCAACAACATGAAGATGATCTCCCCGTCCAATCGGGAGGTGGACATCCACCTGGAGAATGCCGACGAATACATCGGCATGTGTCGGCGCGAGGTCTTTGACGCCTTCCTGCGCAACCGTGCCGCCGATCTCGGTGCCCAGCTGGTCAACGGTCTGGTTCAGAGGATCGACACCGGCAGCAACCGTCAGGGCCCTTACACCCTCCACTACGCCGACTATTCCGGCGGTGGCCCCACCGGCGAACTCAAGACCCTTGAGGTGGACCTGATCGTCGGTGCCGATGGCGCCAACAGTCGCGTCGCCAAGGCGATGGATGCCGGCGATTACAACGTCGCCATCGCTTTCCAGGAGCGGATCCGGCTGCCACCCGAAGAGATGGCCTACTACGAGGATCTGGCGGAGATGTACGTCGGCACCGACGTCTCGCCTGACTTCTATGCCTGGGTGTTCCCCAAGTACGACCACGTGGCTGTGGGCACCGGCACGATGCAGAAAAACCAGAGCCTGATCAAGGGACTTCAGAAGGGCATCCGTGAACGGGCCAGCAAGCGCCTGCTGCATGGTGAGGTGATCAAGGTGGAAGCCCATCCGATCCCCGAGCATCCCCGTCCGCGCCGCGTGGTGGGCCGCATGGCCCTGGTGGGCGATGCGGCCGGTTATGTGACCAAGAGCTCCGGTGAAGGCATCTATTTCG
>CAIKWV010000231.1 GCA_903831165.1 uncultured cyanobacterium | reverse complement strand
GATCCTGGTCAGCCAACCTGCCCACGCCCAGCGTGTCGTGCCGAAGATTGGCAACATCTGCCCCCTCGGCTACGTGGACACATTGAACGGCAAGTGCACCACCTTTGGGCTGGCCAACTACACGGTGCAACCCACCAATGGCGCAGCCTGCCCATCGGGGTGGATGAATGTGGGTGGTGGCTACTGCCGTAAGAAATAGAGGCTGGCTCGGAGGGTCACCGGCGGACATCAGCCTTGACGGCCTCGCTGTAAGGACGCATCGGTCGGCTCGATCATGTCCCTCTGGTGGCTGATGTGGTCGCGATGAAAGTGGTTGATGATCAATACGAGCCTTAGAGATGGAGGGCGCGAGCAGTGGCCAAGAGAGCGGCCCAAAGTTTCATGGCTCGGATGACAATGGGACGGGAAGCAGGAGGGCGCAATACGCTGCTTAACCCATTGCAGATGTATCGGATTTTGCGTCTGCGCCGACCATGAAGTTGACCAGTCGGCGGCAAATGTGTTGGCCGGTGGGGTGACGGCTGGAGACCCTGCCGCCGATGCGCAGGGCCCCGGGAATGCAGGCACCACGGAAGAAGCACCAACTGCAACCTGTTCATAGCGAAACGACAGGCGGCCGGAGCATGGGGAAAGCGCCTCTGCCGCTGGATCGACCCGCTGCAGCCATCGCCAATACGGAGCAGCGCGAAGATGGCTCAGACAACCCCTAAGCCAAGCAGTGCACAGACAACTGCTTCTCATCGCAGAGCCGTGAGGATCGACCGGCCAGGCCATCGCCGAGGGATCGCAGCAAGGCCAGGGTTTCGGCATGCTGCTCCCACTCGCGGCGAACCACCAGAAACTCCGCATAGGGAGCGGTCAGCTTGTAGTCAAGAACCTTGAGACCAGCGAATGACGAAAGCGACGTCCCCCAATAGCGATAGTCCAATCCGGAACCAGTCCCGGCCTGGGGAGCAAACGTCTGGCCATCAGCCTTGAGGCTGCAGGAGCCGGCTTCAATCGGCACAAAATCGAGGCAGCCGACGCGCGTGGCCAACTCAACGTCAAGCTGAGACAGAGCTCGCTCGTTGGCCAGCTGACTATCCGAGCGAACGAGCAGAACCAGCTGGGTGGAGTACAACGGAAGCAGAGCAAACTTCTCCCGATCAAGCTCAGCGATCATCGGATAGGGAGCACAGAGAGCATCGATCACCCTGCCCTCCAGCAGCCGCAGAGCGGGAGCCTCAGTGATCGATCGTTCAAGGGGATTGGAGACCCAGGAGGCCGGCAGTTGCCGCCTCAATAGCCGATTGATCCAGGCATACATGTGCACCCGCAGATCCCTGCCCTTGGCGAAGCGCCAGCTCTGATGCACATGCCGCTCCAGATCCACATAGAAAAGTTCTTCGGCAATACTGGCCTCACCAAAAAGCCACTGAGCTCCCTTCCACTTTCGACTGACTGTCGATTGATTGCAGCCAAGTTCTTGGGCAGCACTCCGGCCACAATTGAGCCATTGATAATAATCAACTACCCGCAGCGAGTCGAGGTCAATCACGACAAATCGGCAACCGCAACTTTGGCGACAGATCCACGCTTTGCCAGTTTATGCCATTTCTGGCATGCCGACGGGACCAATCCGGGAAACCGGCAAAATTCACTGAAGGCGAACCAAGCGATGCCCAAAACGGCTCGCCGCCATTCCAAGTCTAACTTGGCAAAATGCTGACAGACAGAGGCGGCACCGCCATCCCTGAGCGTGGATGGGCGGCAAACGCCCCAGCCACAGCAAGAGCGGAGATCCAGAGCACCCCGGCTGGCGTCGAGAGCTGATGCGCCAGGGAGCGTTCGGTTGATGGACAGAACGACCACGGCTGAGGTGGCCGGAGGCCGCCCATGAATCCAGCCCTCCCGATCGAGATCGACACAGGATGACAGGCCATTGAGGCACAGCCGATCACAGAGCACGCATCGCGCAGCCCTATCGATTGGGCGCCTGATCCATGACGCAAGCCCATGCCGCAGATTGACAATCCTTGTCTCTTTACTAGCGTAGTGTCAGCCATAAGAGCCTTTCGTGGCCATCCTACTTCTCCTTCTTGTGCTGGCATCTGTTTATGCTCTTCTCAGGGCTATTAGCAAGCAGGCATCTGGGAACAATCATCTCCGCACCCCGCCCTCAAAACCGCCGAAGCCATCCACCAGGACGACTGGAATTCGCTCGCCGCTGAAGCCAGCACTACCTCCACCACTGCCGCAGTCCACAGACTGGAGAACGCAAGACAGCGCAGTCCCGCCGCATCCCTTTTTGCCGGACTACAAGATTACCTATACAGATCGCAATGGCATGGAGACGGATCGAAGGATCACCATCGTCCGAATTGAGGGAGACATGCTGGATGCCTATTGCCATCTCCGCCACGGCCGCAGAACCTTCTACATCTCCCGTGTGTCGCAGTGGACCAACTGCAGCAGCGGCGAAATCGTGAGCGACATCATGGCGGACTTTGAGACAGCACGGAAGGATTCGGCTTACGGATTACTGGATCGAATGCACGGGGACCTGTTTCCCGTGATGGGCATCCTTCTGTATCTCGGCAAGGGCGACAGACGGCTGGTGATCGAAGAAAGAAACGCCATGATTGACGTCTATAAAACCCTTTGCCCGGACCCCAGGCTCACCGATCAAATGATCAATGACAGCATCAATGCAATGACCGTTCCTTCGGCGACACAATACAAGCAACTGGTCGCGGAGCTGTCAACCAAGGCCCCCGAAACTCAGGCCCTAGTACTTGCTGCTGCCGGGCGTTTCTTTGCCTTCAGGAAAAAGCTCAACTCGGTCGAGCAAGAAGGGTTGAACGAACTCCACGAACAGCTAAATCCCTGACAGCCTTCATGCTGTCCAACCCCGCGCAAGCTGGGCCCAACGCCTGGGTCCCATCCTCGTCAGCACGCCCAGTCCTGTCGCTTGAATGCGGGGCCTTCATTCCTATGGGAACGGGTTGATCCGCACAATGATCGCCCTTCAGAACCACAACAATGCGTGTGGTTCTGGGTCCTGCGGTTCTCAGGGCGGGGCTGGACTGTGCGGTGCAACCGTGCAGGATCAGGTCGTGTAATCGGCGT
>CAIKWV010000230.1 GCA_903831165.1 uncultured cyanobacterium | reverse complement strand
GGCATCGGTTTTGAACAGGCCGTCTCGATGATGGTCAGTGGCTTCTGCCGCGATGTCTTCAACCAGTTGCCGCTGGAATTCGCGGCGGAAGCCGACAAGTTGCTGGCGCTCAAGCTGGAGGGTTCGGTGGGCTGAATCCCGCCCCTGACCGCAGGGCCTGAGCTGAGTTGATCGGCCCGCCGCCCCCATCGCCCCACCGTTTCCCGTTGTTCTTCTTCCCCTCGCCGTGATCCGTCCTGACGCTCCCGTACTGCTCGAGATCCGTGATCTGCGTGCCAGCGTCGAGGACCCGCCGATCCTCAAGGGCGTCAGCCTGACGATTCGCGCCGGCGAAATTCATGCCGTGATGGGCCGCAACGGCAGTGGCAAAAGCACCCTCTCCAAAGTGTTGGCCGGCCATCCCGCCTACACGGTGACCGGCGGCAGCGTGCTCTATCGCGGCGAGGATCTGCTGGCGCTGGAGCCGGAGCAGCGGGCTCGCATCGGGCTTTTCCTGGGCTTCCAGTACCCGATCGAGATTCCGGGCGTCAGCAATCTCGAGTTCCTGCGGGTGGCCACCAACGCCCGCCGCCAGCAGCTCGGCCATGACGAGCTCGACACCTTTGCCTTCGAGGATCTGGTGCGGGAACGACTGAAGGTGGTGCAGATGGATCCCGCCTTCCTGGAGCGCTCGGTCAACGAGGGGTTCTCCGGTGGGGAGAAAAAGCGCAATGAAATCCTGCAGATGGCTCTGCTTGAGCCCCTGGTCGCCATCCTCGACGAAACCGATTCCGGGCTGGACATCGATGCCCTGCGGATCGTGGCCGGCGGCGTCAACCATCTGGCCAGCGCCGAGAACGCCACCCTGCTGATCACCCATTACCAGCGCCTGCTGGATGTGATCACCCCCGACTACGTCCATGTGATGGCGGCGGGCCGCATCCTGCGCACGGGCGGCAAGGAGCTGGCCCTGGAGCTCGAGGAGATCGGCTACGACTGGGTTGATGCCGAAATCGAGCGACTGGAGGCCAGCCAGGCCCAGCCGATCGCGGTGGAGGTGGGGTGATGGTGGCGATTCCTGTGGGCGAGCTGCGGCTGCCGGCCCGAACCACCCCAGGCCAGGATTGGCTGGCGGCCTTGCTCGCCAGCCTGCCGCCAGCCGACCATGCGCTGCTGGCGACCCGTCAACAGCAGGCCCGCCAGGCGCTGGCGGCAGCCTCGCTGCCGTCCCGGCGCCAGGAAGACTGGCGTTTCACCGAGACCGCCGCGATCACGGCGATTCCGGCCCATGCCCTGCGTCTGCCGGCAGCCCCTCCGGTGCCGGCTGTTGCTGCGTCCCCGTTCGCAAACCCGCCCGCCGCTCCTGCCCAGGTCCTGCGGTTGGTGCTCGATGGTCAGGGGGATCCGCTCGCCGGGCAGCTCTTGCCGCCAGGACTGGAGCGACTGGATGCGGAGAGCCTCGAGCAACTGTTTGGGGATGCCCTTGAGCAGAACGGCAGCAGCGCCTGCTGGCCGGTGCAGTTCAACGCAGCCGTGGCCTCCCAGGTGCTGGGCCTCAGGGTCAGCCAGCCGCTGTCCACCGTGCTGGAACTGGTCTGCGATACGGCCGGCGCGGCTGGGGTGCTTGGGCTGAGGCTGCTGCTACTGCTCGAACCCGGCGCCAGTCTGGAGCTGCTGGAGGTGCACCGCTCCCGGGGAGCCAGCCTGACCAGCGTGGTGCTGGAAGCCCGGCTGGGGGATGGATCCCGCCTGCGCCATGGCCTGCTGGCCCAGGGTCCGGCGGCCAAGCCAGGCGACGACGCTGACGGCGAACCCGGTTCTGCCGAGGCTGCCCCGGTGCTGCTGCACCATCTGGCCGCCGTTCAGGATCCCGGCAGCGAGCTGGAGCTGATCTCCGCCGTGTCCGGTTGGGCCCTGGCCCGCCTGGAGCCGATGGTGGTGCAGAGCGGCGGTGCGGCCTTGACCCGCCTGCGGGGTCTGCAGCGGGTCGATGGTCGTCAGGTGGCCGACACCCACAGCCGGGTGCTGTTCGAAGGTCCG
>CAIKWV010000229.1 GCA_903831165.1 uncultured cyanobacterium | reverse complement strand
CGCGGTTGACGTCTTCGATGTACGGGGCCTTCATGAAGGTGTTGATGCCCGCGTAGTGGGGCAGCTCACCGCGCGAGAAGGTGGAGATGCGGCGATCGACGATGCTCTCGGCCGCCTCAAGGCCATAGCGCAGACCCTGATCCACTTCCTGTTGCCAGCCGGTCAGCGGCAGGGATCGTTCTTTTTCCAGGGCGGCCTGGCCCTCGGAGGGGTGACGACGCTCAAAGGCGCCGGATGCATCGCTCATGGCAACGGATGGGGGACGGGTGGATGGGGCGGTCTCCCGGGCTTTTGTCCCTCCGTGCCGCCGAGTCCTCGTGGAACCGGCGCGTTTCTCTCGGACCTGACACCTCGCAGCATCCGTAGATGCCTGAGGCCGGAACCCTAGAAACGTTGTCCGCCCATTGATCGTCCCGCCAGAGCGCTGGCCCCGTTGTCACGATCGCTACCGATGCCAGCACCGCCGGCGAGGAACAGTGAGCCCCACGCGGGGCCGATCGGCTCGGAGGAGGGCCCATGGAACTGGTGCTGCTGCAGAGCCTCTGGGGGTTCACGGGAGACCTGTCCAGCGCGATCGCCCGCGCCCGGCAGGGGGGATTCGACGGCCTGGAGGCCAATCTGCGCCATCCCGCCCTGGCAGGACTGGAGCCGGAACACGTGCGGCAGCAGCTGGCGGCGGCGGGGCAGGAGCTGGTGCTGGAACTGGTGAGCGGCGGCGACTACGTCCCGGATCTGAGCCGCAGCCCCGCCCAACACCTGGCGGAACTGGAGACCCAGCTGGAGGCGGCCCGGGCCCTGCAGCCCCTCAAGGTCACGGTGATCACCGGCAGCGACAGCTGGCCCTGGGAGCAACAACTGTCCTTCTGGCAGCGGGCCCTGACCCTGGCGACAGCCAGCGATCTACCGGTGAGCTTCGAGACCCACCGCTCCCGCAGCCTCGCCAATCCCTGGGCCATCGGCTCCTACCTGGAGGCCTTCCCCCAGCTACGGCTCACCGCTGACCTCAGCCACTGGTGTGTGGTGGCCGAGCGATTGATGGAGCCCCAGCTGGAGCCGATCGCGGCCATGGCCCCCCGGGTGGACCACATCCACACCCGGGTGGGCCACGCCCAGGGCCCCCAGGTGAGCCATCCGTTCGCGCCGGAACACGCCGCGGCGCTTGAGGCCCACTGCCGCTGCTGGCACCTGTTCGCCGCCAGCCAGCAGCTGCGGGGGGCGAGCCGACTGACCTTCACGCCCGAATTCGGGCCCGATGGCTACCTGCCCACCCTGCCCTTCACCGACCAACCGGTGGCCGATCTGCTGGCGATCAACACGGCGATGGCGGCCTGGCTGCGGCGGCAGTTCACCACGGCCGGAACATTGCCGGCACAGGGCTGATCGAGGCTCGATGCCAGGAGTCATGGGACGTGGAGCCGAAGGAGGGCGAGATCAGGGTTGGGCCAGAAAGCGCTGAAGGAAACGCAGAAACACCTCCATCGAAGCCAATCCCAGAACAATGCAGAGAACGTTCACGAGCCAGCCCAGCAGGTAGAGGCCTGGCAGAAGCGGGTTGACCGCTCCCGCCTGCAGGAGGAGGAGCAGGTGGTCGATGGCGCCATCGAGGACGGAGAACAGCGAAGCCCCGAACATCGCCAGCGAGCTCTGCAGCACGATCCGGGCCTCAGCCTGATCAGACGCGCCAGACAGGAAGCGGGCCACACTCATCTCAAAACTGGCCACCAAGAACAGCACCGCGAAGACCGTGATCTGGGTGAGCTGTCTCTGGGCCGCCACCTCCCGGGCCTCCAGTAGCAGGTAGGCCAGCGCCACCCCCCAGAACAGCAACCGAAGCACGCCGTAACTCCAGCGTTGCAGCCGCAGCAAGGAAAGGCTCATAGGGCTACAGCCGGGGGATCTCCGCCACCGGCAGCGGCGCCTTCTGGGGATGGAGCGGCACCCGCTGACCGCCGTCCACCAGGCGGTTGAGGGCATTGAGGAAGGCATGGGCCGCCGCCACGACGATGTCGGTGTCGGCAGAGTGGCCGGAGTAGAGCACGCCGTTCTGGCGCAGGCGGATCGTCACCTCGCCCATGGCGTCGATGCCTTCGGTGACCGACTTGATGCTGAACTCCACCAGTTCGTTGGGGACGCCGGCCAGGCGGTTGAGCGCCTGACAAACCGCATCGACCGGACCGGTGCCGATAGCCGCCTCACTCAGCTCGGCCCCGTCGCTGGTTTCGAGGGTGACCGTGGCGGTGGGCAGCAGGCCGGTGCCGCAGCTCACCTGCACCCGCTTGAGGATGAAGCGGCATTCCGCCTGCTGCTGCACCTGCTCGGAGACGATCGCCTCAAGATCGCGATCGGTGATCTCCCGTTTGCGATCGGCCAACTCCTTGAAGCGGGCGAAGGCGTCGTCGAGATCGTTGCGCTCCAGGGTGTAGCCCAGCTCCTCGAGCCGGGCGCGGAAGGCGCTACGGCCCGAGAGCTTGCCCAGGGACATGCGGTTGTCGGCCAGGCCAACGGTGCGGGCGTCGATGATCTCGTAGGTGAGCCGATTTTTCAGCACGCCATCTTGGTGAATGCCCGATTCATGGGCAAAGGCATTGGCGCCGACGATCGCCTTGTTGGGCTGTACCGCCATGCCGGTGAGGTTGCTGACCAGCCGGGAGGTCTTGGTGATCTCTTCGGTGCGCACGCCGGTGAGCGGCGTGGTGCTGTCGGCTGGCCGGCCAAGGAAGGGGTTGTAGTAGCTGCGGCGCACATGCAGGGCCATCACCAGCTCCTCGAGCGAGGCGTTACCGGCCCGCTCACCGATGCCGTTGATCGTGCATTCCAGCTGGCGGGCGCCGTTTTTGACCGCCTCCAGGAAGTTGGCCACCGCCAGGCCGAGGTCGTTGTGGCCGTGCACCGAGATCACGGCCTGATCGATGTTGGGCACATGGCGGTTGATGCCGGCGATCAGCTCGCCGAATTCGCTGGGGGTGGCGTAGCCCACCGTGTCGGGGATGTTGATGGTGGTGGCTCCGGCGCGGATCGCCGCCTCCACCGCGCGGCACAGGAAGTCGTCGTCGCTGCGGCTGCCGTCCTCGGCGCTCCACTCCACGTCG
>CAIKWV010000228.1 GCA_903831165.1 uncultured cyanobacterium | reverse complement strand
GTGAGCGCGATCAGCCGCAGCAAGGCTCCACGCTTGTACATCTGCAACCTGATGACCCAGCCCGGCGAAACCGATGGGCTCGATGTGGGCGGCCATCTGCGGGCGATCGAAGCCCAGCTGGCCAGCCTGGGCATCGAGAAGCGACTGTTCAACTGCGTGCTGGCCCAGGAGGATCTGGGGGAGACGCCTCTGGTGAGCAACTACCGCCTGCGCGGCGCCGAACCGGTCAGCTGCGACGCCCGCGCCCTGGTGAGTCAGGGCTACGAGGTGATGTGCGCGCCACTACAGGGAGCCCGCCCCACCGCCACCCTGCGCCACGATCCCCGCAGCGTGGCCCTGGCGGTGATGCGGTTTTACAAGAAGCACCGGCGGGAGGGGTGAAGGCCCGCGCCAGAACAGCAGGCACCCAGGCCAGACACTGAAACCTGAGCAGAGAAGGGAACAAACGTCAAAACAAGACCAGCTTCAAGAGGCCCCTACCTGGAGATCCGATCCTCAATATAAGAACAAATCAGCTCCACCTCACTGGCCAACATCAGATCCGTGAGTCCAGGATAAGTGCCCAGGAAAAGAGCCTGCTCCATCAAGCGATTGGCACCAGCCATTTCGGCATCCAGCAGCCGGATTGAATCGGGTCGCTCAGCACGCAGCTGAACAAATGCCGGCTGCTTGAGCAGATTACCGCCAAACAGCATTCTCGTACTCACGCCAGCATCGGCCAGATAGCTACCCAGATCGGAACTGGTGAATGATGCTTCTGGCTTGACTAAGACCAGAAAACCAAACCAGCTGCAATCGGCGCGACAGCCGCTTTGATCCCACGCAAACGTGCCCTTGGCAGGATCATAATGCGTAGCGTGAGTGGGCAGACAGAATTCCAACGAATGACCGAGATGCTCAAGCCCTTGGCGGAGCTTCAGCCAGTTATCTTTGCGTGCCTCGATGAACTCTGGTAGCCGCCTAAGTTGCACCCGGCCGATCGCCGCCTGAGGATCGAGGGGCTTCAAATTGTAGCCCAGATGGCTGTAGATGTATTTGTGATCATATCCCGTCGGCAATTCGCCCAATGTCCACGCATAGCGCTGACCACAGGTGTTGTCCACCCCACTCGGGCACCAGCAGTCGCGTCCCCAGTCGCGGAAGCTTTCGGCAATCACCTTGAGCTTTTGATCGCGCACGATGTTGACCGCACCGCCCTCGCCCATGGTGATGTGGTGAGGCGGATAGAAGCTCTGGGTGCTCAGATCGCCCCAGGTGCCGGTCCAGCGCACCACCCGATCGGGTCCCTCATCCAGTCCGGGGCTGTTCTCGCCGAAACCCAGGCTCTCGGCCAGCTCCCTGGGCATGGAATAGCTGCTGCCCAGGGCATCGCAGTTGTCCTCCACCAGCCACAGGTTGTAGTTGCGGCAGAAGGCCAGGGTGGTCGCCAGATCGAAAGGATTGCCCAAGGCATGGGCCATCATCACGGCCTTGGTTTTACCGGCTTGATAGGCCCACTCCAGCTGGTCACAGCGGGCGTTGCCGGTGATCGGATCGGCGTCGATGAACACCGGCACCGCACCCACCTGCACAATCGGCGCCACGGTGGTGGGAAAACCCGCCGCCACCGTGATCACCTCATCGCCGGGCCGGATCCGGCGGGCTTCCGGCAGCTTCGGTGAGGTGAGGGCTGAGATCGCGATCAGGTTGGCCGAGGAGCCGGAGTTGACCAGCAGGCTGTGGCGCACCCCCAGAAAGGCGGCCAGTTCCCGCTGGAAGGCGTCCCCTTCCTGGCCGAGGGTGAGCCAGAAATCGAGCGTGGTCGCGACGGCCGCCTCCACCTCGTCTACGCCGAACACCCGACCGGCATAAGGGATGGGGGAACCTGGCTGCCAGGGCGCCCGTTGCGGGTCAGCCGCCGGGCGGTGCGCGCCATGCACCCGGCTCGCATATTCCCTGGTGAGCGCAAGGATCTGCAGCTTCAGATCGGCTGTGCTGTCGCTCATGGTGTGGGCGTCATGGTGACACGCATCAAGCCGAATCCTGCTGATAGCAATTCAAGTCAGCCTGACAGCATTCCAGGGCAGAGGCCTGCTGCTGCTGCACGCGCCGGTACCAATGGACCGTGCGCTCCACCGTGGTGCCATAGCTCCAGCGGGGGCTCCAACCCAGGCGGTGGTGGGCCTTGTCGATCTGCAGATGCAACAGGCTGGCTTCATGGGGACTGCTGGAGTCGCTCTGGTCGTGCCACTGCCCCGGCCAGTGCTCCAGGATCGTCTCCACCAGATCACCCACGGGCCGGTTGCTCTCCAGGGCAGGACCGAAGTTGAAGGCCTCGCAGGGGGGAACCGGATCCCGGGCCAGAGCCTCCGCCAGCCGCAGATAGCCCCCAAGCGGCTCCAGCACATGCTGCCAGGATCGGGTGGCTGCAGGATTGCGCACGGCGATCGGCTGGCCAGCCGCCAGCGCCCTGATCGCATCGGGCAGGATCCGATCGGCCGCCCAGTCGCCGCCACCAATCACGTTGCCGGCCCGGGCGGTGGCGATCGCCAGATGCGGGGTCTGGTGGGGAGCCGCACCACAGAAGCTGGCGCGCCAGCTGGCAATCGCCAGTTCGGCCGCCGCCTTGCTGGCGCTGTAGGGGTCGTGACCGCCAAGGGGATCGGTTTCGCGGAAGCCATGCAGCCATTCGCGGTTCTCGTACACCTTGTCGGTGGTCACCATCACCACCGCGCAGGGGTGCTGCAGTGGCCTGAGGGCTTCCAGCAGCTCCAGGGAACCCATCACGTTGGTGGCCCAGGTGCCCAGAGGATCCTCGTAACTGCGGCGCACCAACGGTTGCGCGGCCAGGTGAAACACCACTTCGGGTTGCGCCTCGGCCACCCACGACCCCAGCGCAGCCCGATCAGCCAGATCGGCAATGCGCTGGCGGAAGCCGGGGCGAGCCAGCAGATCGGGCTCCAGCAGCGGGAACAGGTTGGGCGGGGGCTCAGCTGGCAACGCATACCCCCACACCTCGGCCCCCAGCTCCAGCAGCCACAGCAGCAGCCAGCTGCCCTTGAAGCCGGTGTGCCCCGTGAGCAACACCCGCCGGCCCTGCCAGAAAGCGGGATCAGGATTCGGAAAGCGTTCAGAGATCAATGGCATGGCTCAGTCCCAGACCTTCCAGGGGGCACGGCCGCTCTGCCATAGATCCTCAAGCAGGTTCTTATCGCGCAGGGTATCCATCGGTTGCCAGAAACCCTGATGGTGGTAGGCGGAAAGCTGATCCGTTTCGGCCAGGGTCTGGAGCGGACGCTGCTCCCAGGTGCACTGGTCACCGTCAACCAGATCGAGAACGGAAGGTTCCAGCACAAAGAAGCCGCCGTTGATCCAGCTGCCGTCCCCCTGGGGTTTTTCCTCAAAGGCCAGCACCCGGCCTCGCTCAAAGGCCAGGGAGCCGAAGCGGCCGGGGGGCTGCACAGCGGTGAGCGTGGCCTGGCGTGCTTCGGAGCGATGAAAAGCGATCAATTTGCTGATGTCCACATCGGCCACACCATCGCCATAGGTGAAGCAGAAGCTTTCATCCTCGAGATAATCGCGGACGCGGGCCAACCTGCCGCCGGTCATGGTGGTCTCGCCGGTATCGACCAGGGTGACCTTCCAGGGCTCAGCCTTGCGGGCGTGGACCAGCATGGAATTATCACTCATGTCGAAAGTGACATCGCTACTATGCAGACAATAGTTGGCAAAATATTCTTTGATCACGTAACCCTTATAGCCACAACAAATGACGAAATCGTTGATGCCGTGGTGGCTGTAGATTTTCAGAATATGCCACAGGATCGGCTTGCCTCCCAGCTCCAGCATCGGCTTCGGACGGGTGTTGGTCTCCTCGCTGATGCGACTGCCCAGGCCTCCGGCCAGGATCACGGCTTTCATGGTGCGGCGAATCGGGGAGATGGGCTGGGGAGACCGGTCCACAAGGGACCAGCTGACCTAACAACCTAAGCCCTAAACGAGTCAGTACCCCATCGTCCATCCCGCCGGTGGATCACTGAGCTGCCGGATTGCTCATCTTGCTGATCGGAGCTGGCGCAATGAGGTGGAGGATTGGCCTGAAACGGGCTAACACAAATACCCTCTTAAACTAATCATGGCCAGGCTAAAGTCAGGCCCAGTGGACACAATCTCCATGGCTTTTTGGGCGATGCGCATCGTGAAAATGCTTGAGGATACTGCTAAATAAGGGCGTTATGCAGATCGATTATAAAGAACACCGTTTTTCAGGAACCTCTCCTGAGCCCAATGGCCAATAAGCACCGCGCCAATCCACCCATCAAAGCCTGAACATCACCTGGGAGATCACCACCCAGGCATTCTTGTCGCCGAAGGTGTCGTAGGTGGTGAGTTTGTAGTTCCCTTCCAGTCCTAATTGGAGCCAGGGATTCGCGTCCCACACCACGTTGGCGAAGGCGGCTGCGTTGGAGAGGATGCCGAAGCGGCCGCTCTTCTCGGCGTTGTCGACGCCGTAGCCGACGTTGACCCTCAGGTTGTCGGCCAGATAGACATAGAGCTGGCCCCAACCCCCCGATGTGGGTACGGCCTGGTTGCTGCTGCGGTTGTAGGTCTGGAAGATGCCGGCCATGTATTCACCGAGCCCTTGTCCGGTGAACAGTTCACCGCTCAGCCCCACGTGGCTGCCCAGGGCAAGATGACCGTCAAAGGCTGCCCCCCAGACATTCACCACCGAACGATCTGACACCAGGGTGATTGGATCGGTGGGACGGATGTTGTCGAGCACGCGAAGCTGGCCGATGACCCCCGACACCCCGAGTTCGACTGGGCGCTGCCTGCGGCCGCCGGCCCGTTGGGCCGGCGCACCGAAGCCCATGCTGAGGCGACCCTCCAGATTCGGCCAGCCGTTGTCCTCAACAATGTCCTGTCTTTGAAGATTGGTCAGATCGACGTTGTCGGGTAGGGCGGTGGTGATCGGCGAGGAGGCCGCAACTTGCAGGATGCCCCCGAAGCCGGATCCGGCCGTGAAGTTGTTCTCAACCCGGAACTGGGGGCGGTAAGCGCCGGCATTGCCGGTCGCGGCCAGCTTGCCGCTGGGCAGGGTGTCGGGGTCGCGGGGGGCGAACACATCAAAGGCCTGTCCCGCCACGATGCGCCAGCTCCCCTTGCTCATTTCGCCGTAATAGACCACCGGTGTGAACTGATAGCCCTCAGCCAGGATGTTGTCCTGCAACGAGAAAATCGCGAAAGCCCCGGGTGTCCAGCCTTTCCATTGCGGCCCCTGGAAGGCCGCATAGACCATGCTCTGCTGGGCGGAGAGGTCATAGGAAGGATCTGGATCCTTGGGGCTGACAATCAGGGGCTGGCCCGGATTGAACGTGTAACGCGTGCTGGAAAAACCGAGCAGCTTCGCTTCAGCCCAGAGCCGGAAACTACTCTCGCCAGCCTGGAGGGCGAAGCCTTTGCCTGGGGTGTAATGAACGGCGGCGGGGGCGGGTTGTTCCGCCTTGGCTGCCGCTGCTGGGCCGGTGGCGTTTTCACTGGCAGGCCCACCTGGGACGCTAGCCACGGTGCCTGGGCTGGCCGGGGTGGCGGGGGCGTTGATGGGCAGGGGCTGGCCGGTGAGTTGGGAGCGGATCTGGGCCAGGTCGCGGGCAAGGGCCTCCTGCCGGGCCACTTCGGCGGCGAGCTGGGCCTGCTGGGCCGCCATGCGTTGGCGCGACACCTGCAGTTCCTGCTCGAGCCGTTCGAGTTGGCCAAGGGCGCTCTGGGGAGCCCGGCAGGCGGGGATGGTGGCCACTTTCGCCGCCAGGGACGGCTGGGCCCGCAGCAGCTGGGCCGCCGGTTCGCTGGCGGAAACCCCCAGGGCGGCCCTGCAGCCCGGCCGGGCCAGGCTCGCCTCAACCCCAGACGTTGGCAGCAACTCCGCTCGAACGGCGGGCAACGCCTGGACGGTGCCCCCGAGTACCAGCAGGGTAAGCAGATGTTGGCTTACGGCGAGGGATTGGCGCCGCATTCGGTCGTTGGCGCTGGATGGGTCCAGCGATCGATCTGAAGTGGCAGCCTGAAATCTCACACCAACAGAAGTAAAACCAGGCAGATGATCGCCGGGATCTGGCGAATTGCCCGTATTTGGCGACCTGTGTTTGCTTCGTAAGACACCAACCCGTGGCATCCGCCGCGGTTCACACCTCGGGTTTGGCCGCTCTGCCCTCGCATCCTGCCTGCTTCCTGGATGGCCACCTTCCCTTCCCCGGTTCGCGTTCGTCTTGGGGCCACAGGCCTTGGCTTAGCCAACAGCCTTGGCTTAGCCAGCAGCCTGGGCCTGGCCTTCGGCCTGATCGGCGCCACCGGCGCCGCCTGGGCAGCGGATCCCCTTCCCCCAACCCCCGCCACCCTGTACAGCGGCGGCGACATCCTCACGATGGCGGGCCCGAAGCCGGTCTACGCCGAAGCGCTGGTGGAGAAGGGCGGCAGGATCCTCTATGTGGGCCCTCTGGCCGGAGCGGTCAAGGCCGCCGGAGCCGGTGCCAAGCGGGTCAATCTGTCCGGCCACACCCTGCTGCCGGGGTTCATT
>CAIKWV010000227.1 GCA_903831165.1 uncultured cyanobacterium | reverse complement strand
TCCTCCAGGGCATTGAAGGTGCGGATGAAGGTGCTTTTGCCCGATCCCGACGGCCCCATGATCACCACCACCTCACCGCGGTTCACCGTCAGGCTGGCGCCGCGCAGGGCTTGGAAGCCGTTGGGGTACCACTTCTCGACGCCGATGGCCTCGATCATCCGGTCAGGGCTGGGGGCTGGGGCTGGGGGCATCGCTGGGGCCGGGGGCTACAGAGGGCGGAGGGGAGAGCAGGGACGGGGCAGGCCGGGGCCCCGACACGATGATCGGAGCGGTGCTGGCCAGGGGCAAGGGTTCATGGCAGCAGGGATTCAGCGACGGGCGGCCGGGCTGCGGGAGTCGAGGCGCTGCTCCAGGGCCCGGCTGCCCAGACCCAGGGCGGCGCAACAGCACCAATAGAGAAGGGCCAGCACCAGATACAGCTCACTGCTGTGCCCCAGGAACTCGGGGTTGGCCATGATCCCCCGGGCCGTGCCCAGCAGATCGAGCAGGCCGATCAGGGACAGCAGGGTGGTGTCCTGCAGCAGGGCGATGAACTGCCCCACCAGGGCCGGCAGCGCCACCCGCAGGGCCTGGGGGATGACGACCGTGACCAGGGCCTGGAGCTGGCTGAGCCCCAGGGAGCGGGCGGCCTCCAGCTGGCCGCGGGGCACCGCCGCCAGGCCCGAGCGCACCGCCTCGGCCAGATAGGCGGCGGCGAACAGGGTGAGCACCCAGGCCGCCCGCCAGATCCGGTCGGGCGACATGCCGCTGGGCAGCAGGAAGCCGAGGATGTTCTGGCCGATGAACAGCAGCGTGATCAGCGGAGCGCCGCGGATGAACTCGATGTAGGCCACCGAACCCCAGCGCAGCAACGGCAGCTCACTGCGGCGACCGAGGGCCAGCAGCACCCCGAGCGGGAAGCTCAGGGCCATGGCGAAACTGGCCATCACCAGGGTGAGCAGCAGGCCGCCCCAGTCACCGGGGGAGACCGCCGCCAGACCCAGCCCACCCCCGATCAACCAGAAACCCAGCAGGTAGAGAACAGGCCAGAGCAGTCCCACCAGCCTGAGACCGCGTGGCTGCAGACGCCCGCCCCAGCGTCCCGCGAGCCAGCGCAGGGCCAGCAGCAGGCCGGCCAGCAGCCACCAGCGCAACTGCAGCGGCCAGGCCAGCTGCAGCGCGGCGGGCAGCAGCAGGGCCAGCAGCGGAATCAGCAGGGCCGCGATCCGGTCATGGCGGGGCCAGAGGCGACCCTGGTCGCGGCGGTCCGCCCGGGGCCAGGCCCGCAGCAGACCCCAGCTCAGGCCAGCCTGGGCCGCCAGTAAGCCCCCCAGCAACCAGAGGCGCCATTGCTGGTCCGGCGGGTAACGCCCCACCAGCAGCAGCATGCTGTTGAGTTGCAACACCGCCCAGTCGGCCCTGCCGATCGCCCAGCCCAGCACCTGCAGGGCGGCCCAGATGATCAGGGCGAGCAGCCCCAGGCTCAACAGCCCATCGGCGAGTGTCGGAGCCAGCTGGCGGCGCAGGCGTCTGAGCTGCTGGAACAGCGGCAGCCTGAGGGGTGGGGCGGCGGGCAAGGGTTCGTTCATCTCAGCGCTCCCGAACCTGGACCAGTCGGTTGAGCCCATTCATGGCCGCCGAGATCAGCAGGTCGATGGCGAGATAGGCCCCCAGCAGCACCAGCACCACTTCCACGGCCCGGCCCGTCTGATTGAGGGTGGTTTCAGCCACCGAATAGAGGTCGGTGAAGCCACAGGCCAGCGCCAGCGACGAGGCTTTGGCCAGACTGATGTACTGGTTGGTCAGACCCGGCACGATCACCCGCAGGGCCTGGGGCAACACGATGTGGCGCAGGGTGGCGGCCCAGTGCAGCCCCAGGGAGCCGGCCGCCTCCCACTGACCGCGGGGCACGGAAGCGATGCCGCCCCGCACCACCTCGGCGATGAAGGCCCCGATGTAGGTGATCAGCCCCGTGAGCAGCGCCGCGAACTCCACCGACAGATGCAGGGGCGCTTGCCAGCCCCCGGCCAGCAACTGGGGTCCCTGCCAGCCGCCACCGCTCCAGCCCGCCAGGTAGAGACCGGACTTGGCCAGCACCAGAAAGGGCCAGCGCAGGGCTGCTGCGGCGCCATCGGGCAGGGCCAGAAAAACGACGAAATACCAGAACAGCAGCTGCAGCAGCAACGGGATGTTGCGCACCACCTCGACGTAGACCCGGGCCAGACCGCGCAGCAGCCCATTGCGGCTGAAGGCGGCCATGCCCACCAGCAGCCCCAGCAGGCTGGAGCCCAGCAAGGCGATGACGATCACCCGCAGGGTGTTGAGCAGCCCCGCCAGCAGGGCCCGCCCATAGGACATGGAGGCATCGAAGGGCAGCAGCGTTTCGGAGAGATCAAACCCCGCCGGCTGCCCCAGCCAGCGCCAGCTCAGCAGCAGGCCAGCGGCGGTGAGATTGCGCACCAGATTGGTCATCAGCAGCGCCACCTCCACCAGCACCGCCAGGCCCACGCCGGCCTGCAGCAGCCAGGGCAGGATGCGGCGATGGCGCCACCAGGGGGTCACGGTCATCGGAACGGCGGCGCGATCAACAGGCCGCCCTCTTTGGCGAGGCGATTGGGGCCGCGGGCGATCTTGAGCGGTGAACCGTCGCCGACGTTGCGGTTGTAGATCTCGCCGTAGTTGCCCACGGCGCCGATCGCCTTGACCACGAAGTCATCGCTCAGGCCCAGCTGGCTGCCCAGGTTGCCCTCCACCCCCAGCAGCCGGCGCC
>CAIKWV010000226.1 GCA_903831165.1 uncultured cyanobacterium | reverse complement strand
TGCAGGGTCTTGAACCAGAGGTAGGCCTCCGGGGGCCAGACAAAGGCGAGCGGCATGCGAGTGGCGACGGTCGAATCAGCGCTCGCCCCAGGCTAGGGGTGTGCTGCGTCCAGGCGGTTCTGAGCGACCAGGACCGCCTCGCTGCCTGCTGAACTCCCATGCAATCAGGGGCGTCACGCGTGTGTTCACGCCCCATGTGCGCTGAGTCAGGGCGCTTGAGGGTGCCGTGAATCGGCATCGGCGAAACGATGCCGCGGGAGGATCGAGAGGGCTTTGCCGGAGCCCAACGGCTTTCAGCTCAACGTCGCGTCAACACCCAGCCCAACCGACCTGAAACCGGCACCTGGCGACGCCACTGTCTGAAAGGCCGGCCAGATCGCCCCATCTCAATCGCTTGAGGCCGGACGGTGCAGCGCGGCGGTCTCCCGGATCGCCTGCCGTTCCGCCGGCGGGATGCGCTCCAGTTGGCGCAGCATCAGGGCCATGCGGGGATTGACGGCCAGCAGCTCCTGGTGGCGCATCAGGAAATCCCAGTAGAGGGCGTTGTAGGGACAGGCCTGCGGCCCGCTGCGGGACTTGACGTCGTAGCGGCAACCGCGGCAGTAGTTGCTCATGCGGCGGATGTAGTTGCCACTGGCCGCATAGGGCTTGCTGGCCAGCAGGCCGCCGTCGGCGAACAGCCCCATGCCGAGCACGTTGGTCTGCATCACCCAGTCGAAGCCATCGATGAACAGGCGGCTGAACCAGGCGGTGAAGGCCTGGGGATGGAGCCCGGCGATCAGGCCCCAGTTGGCCAGCACCATCAGCCGCTGGATGTGGTGCGCGTAGGCATTGGCGTGCAGTTCCGCCAATACGGTGTCGACGCAGGCCATGCCGCTGGGCTCCAGCCGCTCCAGCCAGTCGGGCAGGGGAGCGTCGGCGCTGAAGTGATTGTGGGCGCTGTAACCAGGGCCGAACCAGTGGTACAGGCCATGGGTGTACTCGCGCCAACCCAGGATCTGGCGGATCACCCCCTCCAGGCCGGCCAGGGGCGTATCCCGCTCCAGGCCGGCGATCTCCAGGCGGCGGATCACTTCCAGCGGATGCAGCAGGCCCAGGTTGAGGTACGGACTGAGCAGGGAATGCCAGAGGGTCGGCTGGCCGCTCACCATCGCGTCCTGATAGGGCCCGAAGCCATCCAGGCGGGTGGCGATGAAGTGCTCAAGCACCGCCAGGGCCTGCTGGCGCGTCACGCCCCAGCCAAAGGGGCTGCTCAGCCCGGGCAGGGGCGACTGGCCTTCGGCGCGGCGTTCGCTGTCGAGCTGCTCCACCTTGGCGATCACGGCGCTGGTGATCGCGTCAGGGGCAAACAGCAGTGGTTCCGGCCCCTGCAGGCCTGCCGGCGGGGCCTTGCGGTTGAGCTGGTCGTAGTTCCACTGGCCCCCCAGGGGCTGGGGCTCAGGCGCCGGCTTCGCCCCCTTCGGCGCCTTCGAAGTTGCGCGTTTGGTCCCGGCCCCTTGCCGATCCGCATCGGCCTGGGCCTGCGACACCTCCTGGCCAGCAGCGGCACTCGCCGGCTCCATCAGCACCCCGAAGCGGCGCCGGCCCTCGCGGTAGAAGAACTCCATGCGCAGCTGGCGGTAGCGACCGGCCCAGGCGGCGAAATCCTCGCGGCTCCACAGAAAGGCGTTGGAGCGGTGCCAAACCAGTCCCAGCGGGGTTGCCCTCGCGCCCTGAGCCGCACTGATCCGGCCCCAGCTGCGCTCGATCGACGGGCGCCAGTGCCGATCGGCCGGCTCCATCAGATGCAGCTCGTCGATACCGTGCTCGGCCTGCCAGTCCGCCAGGGCGGCGCTGAAGCGGGGGCCCTCGCGGTGATCGACGTCCCATCCCGCCGCCCGCAGCTCGGCGGCGAAATGGCGCATCGCACTCCAGAGCAGCACCAGCTTCTGGCGATGCCAGCCTTTCTGCAAGACGGACTCGCTCTCGATCAGCAGCACCCGGGCCTCACCGGGGCGGAACGCCGCCAGGGCGGCCTGGCCGGCGTCGAGCTGATCCTCCAGCACCCAGATTCCCCGGGCCATGGTTCCCTTCTCCCAGCTGCAACGGCCTGCCGACGCACTGTGGCGCGCAGTCGACCCGTCCCCGGCTCTCAGGAGGGCGTGCCGCCCACCAGCCGGCAGGCCCGGCGAGCGACCGCGGCGCCATAACCCCGCTCCACCGGACCTGTGGCCGGGCTGATGTGGCCGTCACGGCAATCGACCGTGATCCGCTCCTGCTGACCCCGTTGATCCCGCAGCCGCAAGCGCAGCTGGAAGACATGCTTGGCGCTGCGGCTGAATTCATCACCGCAGACCGGACCGACACAGAGACCTGGGGCGGCGAGCACCGTCGCCGGCCGGCCGGCCAGCATTGAGGCCGCCAGCAACGGTCCCGCCAGCGGCAGCAGCCACAGGCAGGCGCTCAGCAGCAGCGAGGCCGCCAGAGCGGCGGTCGGAGCCAGGTGGACACCAAACGCCAAGCGGCGGCGACGCCATCGCCCGAACCCGGGGAACCACCAGAGCCGCAGCGGGGAGGGCAAGCAGAACAGACAGCGTTGCCCCCATCTTCCCGCGACAACGACGGCCGCGGGGGACCGGGCTGCCCGCGGGACTGCGGCGCCGGTCGTGCCCCTTCTGGATGACCCCGTTCTCCGTGATCTGATGAGCCGCCAGGGGCCTTGCCTGGCCACAGCGCGATGAAAGCCATGGCCCACGGTTCCTGGATCGGTGGAGGTCTCTAGGGAAGCTCTGCGCTCGCTGCTGGCCTGGGGCGATCGCGAGATCCCAGCCAGGGCCGACACCGAAACCGACGAGCAACAGGTGTTCCATCGCTTTTCCACGGGATCGCGTCGCCCTTGGAGCAGCGAAGCGCAACTTGCAGCCTCTGCGACCCAGGGCAGAGAAGCCGTAGCCGGGACACTCCGTCGAGACGGGCGTCGGGTCTGCAGCGCTTCAACGGCCGGCTCCCGCCGTGCTCAAGACATCCGCCGCCAGCTCCTGGTTCCCGTCCCCCAGCTCCTCGTCCTGATCCAGGGGCGGATGGAAGTACTCCCACACCTGCCGGGCCAGGCCCGGCCCCATGCCAGGCGCCTGGGCGATCGCCTCGGGGCTGGCCAGCTGGATCGCATCGAGCGAGCGGAAATGGGCCAGCAGATCCCGCACCCGTTTGGGGCCCAGGCCCGGGATGTCGCTCAGCCGTGAACGCTTCATCCGCTCACCCCGCTGCTGGCGGTGGAAGCTGACGGCGAAGCGGTGGGCCTCATCCCGCAGGCGCCGCAGCAGGGCCACCCCGAGCTGGTCGGGCTCACTATCGAGCGGCTGTTTGGCCCCGGGCACGAACACCTCCTCGCGCTGTTTGGCCAGGGAGCAGACCACCAGGTCCTCGTGCAGATCCAGCTCCCGCAGGGCCTCCATCACCGCCGACAGCTGGCCCTTGCCGCCGTCGATCATCACCACATCCGGCCAGTCATTGAGGCCGCCCGTGTGCAGGGCCGTGCTGGCCGATCGCCGCAGTTCGGCCAGATCCGCCCCCTCGGCCTTGGCCTGGGACCAGCGACGAAAGCGGCGGCGCATGATCTCGGCCATGGCCATGAAGTCGTCGGAGTGGCCGGCAACGATGCTGCTGCTGCGGATCTTGTATTTGCGGTAGTGCTGCTTGGCCGGCAGGCCGTCGATGAACACCACCTGGGAGGCCACCGCATCGCTGCCCTGGATGTGGCTGATGTCGAACCCCTCGATCCGCCGGGGTGGCGTGGGCAGCTCCAGAAGCTGGGCCAGGTCCTCGGTGGCCAGCTGCTGCTGCTCGGCGCCGCGTTGGGCCCGCAGCAGTTCATAAGCGGCATTGCGTTCCACCAGCTCGATCA
>CAIKWV010000225.1 GCA_903831165.1 uncultured cyanobacterium | reverse complement strand
CTGCATCAGCAGGCCATAGAGCAACTTCTGATGGCCACGGAACAGCCCACGCAATTCCGAAGGAACTGTCGCCACGGCGTGAAAATAGTCGCACGGCAAAAGTTCGGCCTGACGCTCTTGCAGCCATTGCTGGGTCTGGCTGCCCTGGCATTTGGGGCAAGCCCGATTCCGACAGCCGTGGTACTGCCAAAACGTCCCCTGGCAGTCATCGCAGCCATACAGTCGCCCACCCAGTTCGCGAGTGCAGCAGGCCGTGATATCCGCCAGTGCCTTCTTCTGCGACGGCAACATCTGCTCGTCGTATCGGGACTGGTATTGGGAGCCGAACTGGCGGACAACGTCCGCCAGTTCAATCTCCGTCTTCGGTTTGCAAACCGTGCGATCAACCATCGCTGGGCCGCCTTCCTTCGAACAGGCCGGCGGTGGTCTTGGACAGAAGATCGCGGAGTTGGTCTCGCAATGGCTCCGTCAGGTGGGTGTAGATCTCCGTCGATCGAAGGCTCGAATGACCCAGCAAGATCTGGATGATGCGGATGTCCACACCCTGCTGCAGCATGTGCGTGGCGAAGCTGTGCCGCAGTGAGTGCGGCCGGAAATTCGTGCTGAAACCACAGGCAGCTCGCGCCTGCATAAATGCGGCTCGCGCGGTTGCATCGGGCAGGTGCGACGACACTCGCCGGCTGGGAAAGAGCCAACGTTGGCTATGGTGGGTTTTCCAGACAGCGCGAAGCATCTGGAGCATCGAATCGGTCAGCGGCAAGACTCGTTCTTTATTTCGCTTACCGATGACTCGCAGAACCATCTGCTTGGAGTCAACCGCCGAAATAGGCAGCGTAACAGCCTCATTGATCCGCAAACCATAGGCGTAGATGAGCGTGAAACAGCCGCGATAGACCGGGTTTTCCAGAGTGGCAATCAGGTGGCGGCAATCCTCGTCGCTCCGAACGTCAGGTAACCGCTCTCGGCGTGGCTTGCGGACTTTTTTTTCGTGAACAGAGGCCAATCACAGCCCAGTGTGGTGAGGTAAAAGAACTTGAGCCCGGCGAAACATGGTGCGAACGTCCCCTTGGCCACGCCCAGGTCATCACGCACGTAGAGCAGGTAATCCTCGACATCCTTCTCGCTGAGCCGATCGGGAGATTTCTTGAAATAGACGGCCAGTTGATGGACCGATCGCACATACTCACGCTGAGTTCCTTCGGTCAGACCGGCAAGTTGTAAGTCCTTGATCATGCGGCTTCTGAGTTCCGTCATTGGGTTCCCCTTGGGTGCTTGAAGCAATGAAAACCAGCCCCTCTGGCTGGAAATCCCAGGGTATCAACCGGAATCAATCAATCGCCACGGCAGGGACCAAACGATTCACCCTGTCCACACCATAAACCCCGCGGCGCAGCCGCTTCGTCCAAACGGTTTTTGTGCGCGGTGGACCCTGCGTACCTGACGGCACTTTCGCCGGCATCTCAGCTCAGCCTGCAACTTCAGGGTGGGCCGATGTCGCCGCAGGAAGTGGACGAATTTCGGGCCAACCCCCAGTTTCAGGATGCGGTTCTGTTGCGTCTGTGGGATGACGAGGCCAAGGTGGCCGG